>JAQCFD010000001.1 GCA_027618305.1 Pseudomonadota bacterium | reverse complement strand
GAAGGGCAGGGAGGCGACCTGCTGAACGGTTTTTCCATGTTTTGGCACGGGGGGATCGTAACACTTGCAACACACTGAAGCCGATGATCCTATCCGCCCCGTATGACGGCCCGATGACACCCCTGTGGAGCATAACGGGGACAAAAAAACGGCCCCGTGAGGGGCCGTTTTCATGTTCGCTTGTCGCCGGTGTTACTCGGCGGCGTCGCGGCGCGGGCGGCGGCGCGGGCGCGGACGATCGTCCCCGTCGCCATCACCGTCACCGCGGGGCTCACGCGCCGGGCGCGTATCCTCGAGTTCCTCACCGGTCTCCTGATCGACGACCCGCATCGACAGCTTGACCTTGCCCCGGTCATCCATGCCGATGACCTTGACCTTCACCTCGTCGCCCTCGTTGATCACGTCGGTCACCTGACCCACGCGCTCGTTCTTGAGCTCGGAGATGTGGACGAGGCCGTCGCGCGATCCGAAGAAGTTCACGAAGGCGCCGAAATCGACGACCTTCACGACCTTGCCCGTGTAGATCACGCCGACTTCCGGCTCGGCCACGATGGAGGTGATCCAGTCGATCGCCTTCTGGGCGGCCTCGCCATCGGACGAGGCGACCTTGATCAGGCCCTCATCGTCGATGTCGACCTTACAGCCGGTCACCTCGCAGATTTCGCGGATGACCTTGCCGCCCGTGCCGATCACTTCCCGGATCTTGTCGGTCGGGATCTGCATGGTGGTGATGCGCGGCGCGTGTTCGGACAGCTCGTTGCGCCCGGAATCGATGGCCTTGGCCATCTCGCCCAGGATGTGGATTCGGCCGTCGCGGGCCTGGTCCAGGGCGATCTCCATGATCTCCCTGGTGATGGACGTGATCTTGATGTCCATCTGGAGCGAGGTGATGCCCGTATCCGTGCCGGCAACCTTGAAGTCCATATCGCCGAGATGATCCTCGTCACCGAGAATATCCGACAGGACCGCATAGCCGTCGTCTTCCTTGATCAGGCCCATGGCGATGCCCGCGACCGGTGCCTTCAGAGGCACGCCCGCATCCATCATTGCCAGGGACGCACCGCAGACCGTGGCCATCGAGGACGACCCGTTCGATTCGGTGATCTCGGAGACCACGCGGACCGTGTAGGGGAAGTCCTCCTTGGCCGGCAGCAGCGGCCGCAGCGCCCGCCAGGCAAGCTTGCCATGGCCGACTTCGCGACGCCCGGTGAAACCGATACGACCGGTCTCGCCGACCGAATAAGGCGGGAAGTTGTAGTGCAGCAGGAAATGCTCGCGATACTCGCCCTCGAGCGCATCGATGATCTGCTCGTCCTGGCCGGTGCCCAGCGTGGCCACGACCATCGCCTGGGTCTCGCCCCGGGTGAACAGTGCCGAGCCATGGGCGCGCGGCAGGATCGAGATCTGGCTCTCGATGGCACGCACCGTCTTGGTGTCGCGGCCGTCGATCCGTTCGCCCGTGTCGAGAATGGCGCGGCGCACCACGTCCTTCTCCAGGGTCTTGAGCGGACCGCTGGCAATCGCGGCTTCCTCGTCGGAGAGCTGTGCGATCACGGCCTTCTTGGCGGCCGAGACCTTATCCTGACGGACCAGCTTTTCTTTTTCGGTGTAGGCCTCACGAATGCCGGCCTCGCCGAGCTTGCGAACCTTCGCTTCGAGATCGAGGATCTCCTGCGGGGTCTCGCTGATCGGGCGCGGCTCTTTCGCCGCACGCTCGGCCATGTCGATGATCGCATCGATCACCGGCTGATAACCCTCATGCCCGAACATCACCGCGCCGAGCATGATCTCTTCGGTCAGCTCATTGGCCTGGGATTCGACCATCAGGACACCTTCGCTGGTGCCCGCCACGATCAGGTCGAGCTGGGATTCGACCAGCTGGTCGGCCGTCGGGTTCAGCACATACTCGCCGTCGATATAACCGACGCGCGCCGCACCGATCGGGCCCATGAAGGGCATGCCCGAAATCGTCAGGGCCGCCGAGGCACCGATCAGTGCCGCGATGTCCGGATCATTCTCCAGATCGTGGCTGACGGTGGTGCAGATCACCTGGGTTTCGTTGCGATAGCTCTTGTGGAAGAGCGGCCGGATCGGCCGGTCGATCAGGCGCGAGGTGAGAACCTCTTTCTCCGTCGGGCGGCCTTCACGCTTGAAGAAGCCGCCGGGAATCTTGCCCGCCGCATAAGTCTTTTCCTGGTAGTGAACAGTGAGCGGGAAGAAATCCAGCCCCTCGCGCGGCGCATGTTCGCCGACCGTGGTGCAGAGCACCGAGGACTCACCATATGTGACGAGGACGGCCCCGTCGGCCTGACGGGCGATATGCCCGGTCTCCAGAACGAGCGGACGCCCACCCCAGTTGATTTCCTTACGTACAATGTCAAACATCGCTTATCTCTCAACCTGCGTCATCCGTTCGGGCCAACCCCAAACGAATGCCCCGTGCCATCGGGGTCTTCGCGCCGTCACGCAATAGAGTTTTGACGGCGTGTGCACGGACCTTCCGTGCGGGCCAGACCGGGGACACCGGATTGTGTCCGTGGGCCTGTCGTAATGGCGCCGGGCCATGCCCGCGCCGGTAACAAAGACAATCGCGTCTAGCGGCGAATGCCCAAACGCTCGATCAGGGTGCGATAACGCGCTTCTTCCTTGCGCCGCGTGTAGTCGAGCAGACGACGCCGCTGGCCCACCATCAGGAGGAGTCCGCGGCGTGAATGATGATCCTTGGCGTGGGTCTGCAGGTGTTCGGTCAGGTTTTTGATGCGCTCCGTCAGGATCGCGACCTGAACCTCGGGCGAGCCCGTGTCCCCAGCCTTGGTCTGGAATTCTTTAATGAGTTCAGTTTTACGCTCGGGCGTAATCGACATGACAATCTAGCTCCCGGTATCAAAGATTTAAAACACGGACCGGACGGATCTGGATGCCATCGACACGAACGAGCGCCACGGGCGTCGTCGCTTCGAGGGCCAGGACGATACCGTCGTCCCCCGCCATCGCAATCCGTTCCCTATCTTGCGGTCGCAAGACGGGAACCGCCTGCCCATTGCGAAGCATTTCCGCTTCCCTGCCAGACAAGGCCAGCGCCGGGATACCGTCCAGCGCGGTCTCAATCGGTAACAATATGGGTGAGGCGGCGGCACTATGGCCAAGTTCTTCCAGCTTTTCCAGCGAAATCGAAGCCGATTCTTCGAACGGTCCGACGGCCACGCGGCGCAGGTCGGACAGGTGCCCGCAGGTGCCGACCGCGATGGCCAGATCGCGGGCCAACCCGCGCATATACGCCCCCTTGCCCGACTTTACGGCGAACCGCGCGCGGTCCGCGTCGAGGATCTCGACCAGATCGAAGGCGTTGATTTCGATGGTCCGCGCCTGGAGGACCACATCCTCGCCGGCGCGTGCCTTGGTATAGGCCCGCTGGCCGTCGATCTTGATCGCGGAATAGGCCGGCGGAACCTGCTCGATCATGCCGACAAATGCCGGGAGCGCGGCCTCGATCGCGGCGCGATCCGGGCGGATGTCCGAGGTCTCGACAACCGCACCATCCGCGTCATCGGTCTCTGTCCGCGCGCCCCAATTGACCGTGAAGGTGTAACGCTTCGAGCTGTCCGTGACATAGGGCATGGTCTTGGTCGCCTCGCCCAGCGCGATTGGCAAAATGCCCGTCGCCGACGGGTCCAGCGTCCCGGCATGGCCCAGCTTCGCGGCCCCCGTGGCGCGGCGGACCGCGTTGACACAGGCCGCCGATGTCATGCCCGCCGGTTTATCGAGATTGATCCAGCCATTGATCGTCAGGCCCTTGCGCCGACGTCCCATCAGCTTTCCGGCTCTTCATTTGCCGCGTCGGCGGATGCCCCGTCAGCCGTCGCATCGTCAACGCGCGCCAGATCACGCGCAACCTCGGGCCGGTGCATGATGGATTCGATCCGCGAGGCCTCGTCGAAGCTTTTGTCGAACACGAAATTCAACGCCGGCAGGTATTTCAGCTGCACCGCCCGGGCGAGTTGGCCGCGCAGATAGCCCGTCGCGCGGTTCAGGCCGGCCACCATGGGCGCAGCGTCTCCCTCGAGGGGCAGCACAAACACCGTCGCATTGCGTAAATCCGGGCTCACCCGCACTTCCGTGACGGTGATCGCCATGTTGGCCAGCTCCGTGTCGCGAAATGCCGCCCGGCGAAGGATCTCCGCCAGGGCATGACGGATTTCCTCGCCCACGCGCAACTGGCGTTGGGTCGGCGCTTTGCCCCGGCCGGTATTTGGGCGGGCATTGTGCGCTTTCCGTTTCATGAGCGGGCTGTTTTCAGTTCCGTTTTCGACCGCGCGCATCCGCGCGCCGGTTCTGTTTCGTGGCGTGTTTTACGCAGCGTATGGGCGTTCGACGGCCGGTCAGCTCGCCGCGAGATGACGGGCGATCTCCTGCACCTCATAGCACTCGATCACGTCACCCGGCTGGATGTCGTTGTAATTCTCGAGTGCGATGCCGCATTCGTAGCTGTTCTGGACTTCACGGACATCGTCCTTGAACCGTCGCAGCGTGCCCAAATTGCCTTCGTGCACAATGACCGAATCGCGCATCAGGCGCACCTTCGAATCGCGCCGGATAAGACCCTCGGTCACCATGCAGCCGGCCACCTTGCCGACCTTTGAGACGGCGAAGACCTCACGAACTTCGGCCGCGCCGAGCACGTTCTCCTTGAGGGTCGGCGCCAGCTCGCCCTCCAGCATGCCGCGAACATCGTCCACGACATTGTAGATGATGTTGTAGTAGCGGATCTCGACCCCGTCGCGCTTCGCCTGATCGCGCGCCTGCGGGATCGCGCGGACGTTGAAGCCGATGACCAGCCCGTTGTTGACCGTCGCGAGCGAGATGTCGGATTCGGTGATACCGCCAACCCCGGCGTGCAGTACCTGGGCCTTGACCTCGTCGGTGGACAGATTGTTGAGCGCCCCGACAATGGCTTCGACCGAGCCCTGCACGTCGCCCTTGATCACAACGGGAATCTGGGCGGCCGCACCGGCCTTGATCTGCTCGAACATGTCGTCGAGGCTGCCACGCGCACCCGCCACAGCGCGGGCATCGCGCTTGACGCTCTCGCGGTATTCGACGACTTCACGCGCCCGCGCATCGGAATCCACGACGGCGAATTCATCGCCCGCCTGGGGTGCGCCATTCAGACCCAGAACCTCGACCGGCGCGGACGGGCCGGCCTCTTGCACATTCTCGCCCCGGTCGTTGACCAACGCGCGGACCCGACCCCACTCGGAACCGGCGACGAAGATGTCTCCCACCTTGATCGTGCCGCCCTGGACCAGCACGGTCGCCACCGCACCGCGGCCGCGTTCGAGTTGCGCCTCGATCACGGCGCCGAAGGCGTCGCGATCGGGATTGGCCGTCAGTTCGAGCACTTCCGCCTGCAGGACGATCGCCTCGGCCAGCGTGTCGAGTCCCGCACGGGTCTTGGCCGAGACCTCGATGACCTGGGTGTCGCCACCCATTTCCTCGGGCACAATCTCGTGGGACAGGAGTTCGGTCTTGACGCGCGACGCATCTGCCGCCGGCAGATCCATCTTGTTCACCGCAACGATGATCGGCACGTTGGCGGCGCGCGCGTGATTGATCGCCTCGATTGTCTGCGGCTGGATGCCATCATCCCCCGCGACCACCAGGATCACGATATCGGTCACACCGGCACCACGCTGGCGCATCGCGGTGAACGCCGCATGACCCGGTGTGTCGATGAAGCTGATCTTGTCGCCGGATTCGAGCTCCACCTGATAGGCGCCGATATGCTGGGTGATTCCACCCGCCTCACGGCTGACCACATCGGTCGAACGCAGCGCGTCGAGCAGGGATGTCTTCCCGTGATCGACATGGCCCATGACGGTCACAACCGGCGGGCGCGGCACCTGGGTGCCCCCCTCATCGTCGACCGTCGCACCGAGATTGAGTTCAACGTCGGCGGCCGATGTGAGCTTCGCGGCATGGCCGAATTCCTCGACCACGAGTTGTGCCGTTTCCTGATCGATCGACTGATTGATCGTCGCCATGACACCCATCTTCATGAGGGCCTTGATGACCTCCGAGCCGCGCTCGGCCATGCGGTTGCCCAACTCACCGACAGTAATGCTGTCGGGAATGTTCACTTCGCGCACAACCTTTGACGCCTGACCCCCGCCCTTGTTGTCACCGGTCGCGCGCTGGCGCTCGCGTTCCTGGCGGCGGCGGAATGCCGCGACGGAACGCTGGCGTGCGCCGCCATCCTCGTCGAGTGCCTGGGAAATGGTGAGCTTACCGCTCCGGCGTTTATGTTCATTGGCGCGCGGCCGCGCACTCGGCTTCGGCGCCGCGCCATCGGCGCGGACCGGCTTGCCTTTTCCGGCACCGTCAGCGTCGTCGACGACATCGTCATCGTCAATCGTTTCTTCCTCGAGGGCGGCGAACTTCCGTTCGGCCGCGGCGGCGCGCTGTGCGGCCTCATCGGCCATCTTCTGAGCCTGGGCCTCCGCCTCGCGGCGGCCCTCTTCCTCGATTTCTCGACGGGTCCGGGTCTCGACCGGCGCCTGTTCGGACGCGGCGGGAGCTTCGGGCGTATCGGCAACCGTATCCGGCGCATCCGCAGCGTTCTCATCGCCCGAAGCCTGACGGGCTTCTTCGAGCGCCTGCTTGGCCTTCTCGCTTTCGAGCGCGGCTTCTTGTGCGGCCTTGCGGGCCTCCTCGAGCGCGCGCACCCGCGATGCCTGTTCGGCGTCGGTCAACGTGCGTTGCGGAGCCCTCTCCGCCGCGGGGGCGACCTCCGGGGCCGGCGCCGGCGCCGGCGTTTCGGCGACCTTCGTCTCCTCGACCGCCTTGACCTCGGTCATCTCCCCGGTCGCGCCCTGCTGGAATGTCCGCTTTTTCTTGACCTCGACCGTCACGGTCTTGGTCCGGCCATGACTGAAGCTCTGGCGCACCTGGCCGCCTTCGACGGTCTTCTTCAGCTCGAGCTTGCCCGGCTTGGAGAGCGTCAGCGGCTTTTTCTTCTTATCGTCGTTTTCAGTCATATTCGCCATGGTCTCAATCTATCAAATCAAATTCGGTCGCAGGGGCTGCATCACCCCGATACGCGATGTATGCCCGTACCGTCTCCAGCACATGCTGCGCGGCGCCGCCCGGCAACACCACCGCGTGGACCGTATGATCACGTCCTGACGCGGCACCCAGTTGGGCAGCATCAAATATATCCACGCGCATAACTCCGCCCACCCGATCGGCGAGCCGCGCAATTTTCTCGCGACCATCGTCGCCGGCGTCGGACGCACATAACAAAACGGTGTCACCCGCGCTCACGTCCACATTCTTGTCGCGCCCCGACAGGGCCGCACGGACCTTTTCGAAACCCGACACGTAAGTGCCCGCCTTGCGGGCCATCGTCAATGCACCCACCGCCCGGCGAAACAACATGTTCTCGACGAACAGCTCAAGGCTCTCGCCCTCGGGCCCGGTCATCGGCGACACATTGCGCTTCGCACCGCGCGCAAACACGCGCTTGGCACAGGCTTGCGCGACTATATCCCTGCGGCCGGTCAACCACAATCCGCGCCCGGGAAGGCGCGCATCGAGATCGGGAACCACGAGATCATCCGGGCCGACGACAAACCGCATCAATTCCGATCGCGGCAACACGTCACCCGTCACCAGGCAACGCCGCGTGCGGTGCTGCGTCGCACCCGCATGCCGGCCCGCATCGGCCGGGACCACATCGGCCCGGCTCGAGTCAGTACGCGCCTGTTCCACCGCGATCATCCTTGCGCGCCCCGTATCCTATTCGCCGGCCGGCTGTTCGGGGGCCGGCGCAAACACGGCTTCCGCCGTCGCCCGATCCGAAGGTGTTGCTGGCACCGCCGCGGCTTCAACCGCGTCGGGGTCCGGCTCGGGTTCCGGCGGGATCACATCATCACCATAGACCGCAAAACGCGCGGCCATGATGATGGCGTTTGCTTCATCGGCCTGCACCGGGCTCGGACGCACCAGACGGCTGATCTCATGGTCGGCCATGTTGAACAGATCGTCGAGCTTCACCTCCGTCTCGGTGTCCATGAAGATGAACCGGTACTCGTCCGGCATCAAACCCGCCAGATCCTCGACCGTTCGCACACCATGGGTTCCCAGGCGAACCGAATTTTCGCGGGTGACCCCCCGGATATTGAGCATCGCGTCCTCGACACCGAGCTTCTTTCGCTCAACGTCGAGTTTCGCATCGCGCTCCTCGAGCCAGTTGCGCGCCCGCGCCTGCAGCTCTTCGCCGATATCCTCGTCGAAGCCCTCGATGGTCGTCAGGTCTTCAAGGGGCACGAAGGCCACTTCCTCGATTGTCGCAAAACCTTCGGTGACGAGCAGATGCGCAATCACATCCTCCACGTCGAACGCCTCGATAAACAGGGCGCTTCGGGAATTGAACTCGTCCTGGCGACGCTGGGATTCCTCCTCCTCGGTCAGGATGTCGATATCCCAGCCCGACAACATGGACGCCAGGCGCACATTCTGTCCGCGGCGGCCGATCGCGAGCGACAATTGCTCATCGGGAACAACCACTTCGATCTTGTTGGCGTCTTCATCCAGCACAACCTTGGTGACTTCGGCCGGGGCCAGCGCATTGACCACGAAGGTCGCCGGGTCATCAGACCAGGGAATGATGTCGATCTTCTCGCCCTGGAGTTCTCCAACCACGGCCTGTACCCGGCTACCCCGCATGCCGACGCAGGCGCCGACGGGATCGATCGAGGCATCCCTGGAGATGACGGCGATCTTTGCCCGGCTTCCCGGATCACGCGCGGCGGCGCGAATCTCGATGATGCCGTCGTAAATTTCAGGAACTTCCTGCGCAAACAGCGCCTTCATCAGTTCCGGGCGGGTTCGGGTCACGAAGATCTGCGGACCACGGGGTTCGCGGCGCACATCGTAGATATAAGCCCTGATCCGGTCTCCCGGGCGGTGATTTTCGCGCGGCAGCGCTTCGTCGCGGCGCATCACGCCTTCGGCGCGGCCGAGATCGACGGTCACATTGCCATACTCGACCCGCTTGACCAGGCCGTTGACGATCTCGCCCACCCGGTCCTTGTATTCCTCGAACTGACGCTCGCGTTCGGCGTCGCGGACCCGCTGCACAATGACCTGCTTGGCGGTCTGCGCCGCGATGCGGCCGAAATCAATCGGCGGCAGCTCGTCGATCAGGAAGTCCCCCACCTTCGCATCGGCCTTCTCGGCCTGCGCCTGTTTGACCGTCAGCTGGGTGTGCTCGTCCTCGACCTCTTCCACAACCTCGCGGTGGCGCGACAATGAGATATGCCCGCCGACGCGATCGATGATCGCGCGGATATCATGCTCGGGACCATATTTGTTGCGGCCGGCCTTCTGAATGGCCTGCTCCATCGCGGTGATGACTTCCTCGCGCTCAATGCCCTTTTCCCGTGCGACGGCGTCGGCAACGGCGAGCATCTCAATGCGGCTGGGACCTCCAGAATCCATAATCTCTATCCTTCGTTTGTCCGGCCCTTTTGGGCCGCGGCAATTAGTTCATCGGTCAATACGAGTTTCGCCTTGGCAATCTCCGAAAACGGCAGGATGAACTCGTCTTCCCCCGCGTCCAGGTCTGCCAGACGCACCCTGTCATCTTCCAGACCGAGCAACCGCCCGCGAAACCGCCGGCGGCCATCAACGGCCTGCTTCAACTCGACCTTCGCCTCGTAACCGGCAAAGCTCTCGAAATCCTTTGGCCGTGTCAGCGGCCTGTCGATACCCGGCGAGCTCACCTCAAGCTCATAGGCATCTCTGATCGGGTCGGCCACATCGAGCAACGCGGAGCAGGTTCGGCTTGCCAGGGTGCAATCTTCGATCGTCACAACCTTGCCGTCCGCCCGGTCGATCATGATCTGCAGGGTCGGTCGGCGCCCGCCGCCATAATTGACGCGCACCAACTCGAAGCCGAGATCGGCCAACGAGGGTTCAATGACGGAGATGATCTTGTCCGTCTGGATATTTTCGCTGATCAGGTTCAATCCTTGACCAAGCTCCTGCGTGGCACCCACCAAAAATCAGGTAACAAAAAGGGCGGCGCCGGGTTGTCCGGGCCACCCTGAACTGTCTGTCACCAGACGTTGGGCCTTGTTGAGCGGGAATATAGGGAAAAAAGCGGAAAAGGCAACCCGCGCGTTAGCCGGTGCGCGGATTTCGTGTGTAGCGCAAAAATGTCGACCCGGGCCCGCCGCTGCGATTCTTGTCCTCATAGCGCGTGTCCGGCCAATCCTCGGGCCTGTGGCGCCAATCGTCGGCGCGGCGCGCCGACCAGGCAAAATCGGGATGTGCCTGCAGATGACGCAATATCCAGACGAGATAATCCTGATCATCCGTTGCCACACGCAGTTCGGCGCCGTCGCGCATCAGGCGCGCGAGCGTATCGAGCAGCGGTGTGTTGATCAGCCGCCGCCGTTTGTGACGCAGCTTCGGCCAGGGGTCGGGAAACAGAATGAACACCCGCGCGAGGCCCGCATCGGCAAATCGCGGCAACAGGGGGCGCACATCGTCGGGATGGATCAGGATATTTTCAGGTCGGCCGTCGGCCATCTCGGCCAACAGGCGTGCAACCCCGTTCAGAAACGGCTCCGCGCCAAGAATACCGACATCCGGGTGCCGGGCCGCCTGCCAGGCAAGATGCTCACCGGCCCCGAACCCAATCTCCAGCCAGATCTCGCGCATGCCGGCGCGAAACAGCACCGTCGGATCCACGACGCTGCCATCGGGTGGCATGTTCAACCGGACTTCGGGCAGATAGGTCTCGAGCAGGCGTTCCTGGCCGGGCCGCAGCTTGCGGCCGCGGCGTCGGCCATGGAAGCGCGGGTCTTCGGCGCCGGAATTCGAGGTTTCGTTCCCGGTCAAAGCGCCCCGTTTACAGCGCGTTGTGAAGCGCGTCGACGAGGTCTGTCTTTTCCCAGGAGAACCCGCCATCCGCATCCGGGTGACGACCGAAATGGCCATACGCCGCAGTGCGCGCATAGATCGGCTTGTTCAGGCCGAGATGCTCGCGAATGCCGCGCGGGGTCAGGTCCATCGCCTTCTGCACGGCCGCGGCCAGATCCGCCTCGTCAACCTTGCCGGTGCCGTAGGTGTCCACGTAAACCGACAGCGGGTGCGAGACGCCGATCGCATAGGCGACCTGGATCGTGCAGCGGTCGGCCAGTTTGGCCTCAACCACATTCTTCGCCACATAGCGCGCCGCATAGGCCGCCGAGCGGTCAACCTTGGTTGGGTCCTTGCCCGAAAACGCGCCGCCGCCATGGGGTGCCGCACCGCCATATGTGTCGACGATAATTTTGCGGCCGGTCAGGCCGGCGTCACCGTCGGGTCCGCCAATGACGAACCGTCCCGTCGGGTTCACGTAGAACTGCTCTTCCGGGCACATCCAGCCTTCGGGCAGGATGTTGACCACATGGGGACGCACGATCTCACGAACGTCTTGCTGGCTCAGCCCCTCGTTATGTTGGGTCGAGACGACGACCGACGTTGCACCAACCGGCTTTCCGTCTTCGTAGCGCAGGGTAACCTGGCTCTTGGAATCGGGGCCCAGGCCTGACTCCGCACCGGAATGCCGCGCCTCGGCAAGCGATCGAAGAATCGCATGTGAATAGTGAATCGGGGCCGGCATGAGCACATCGGTCTCGCGGCAGGCATAGCCGAACATCAGACCCTGATCGCCCGCGCCCTCGTCCTTGTTCCCGGCCGCATCCACGCCCTGCGCGATGTCGCTCGACTGGGAATGCACGTAACAATCGACCTTCGCGTTCTTCCAGTGGAAGCCGTCCTGCTCGTATCCGATATCCTTCACCGCCGCGCGTGCAATGGCTTCCATGCGGGCCGCATCGATATCTGCCGGGCCGCGCACCTCGCCCGCCATGACAATACGGTTTGTCGTGGTCAGGGTTTCCACCGCAACGCGGCTCTGGGGATCGCCGGTCAGGAAGGCATCGACAATGGCGTCGGAAATGCGATCGCACACCTTGTCGGGATGCCCCTCGGAAACGGATTCACTGGTAAAGAGATAACTGCTTTTGGACACGGGGTCGGTCTCCCTGCGATCGGATTGTCAGCTGCGGCGGGCTCCACGCAACTTTTCCGAGTTCAATTTACGAATAACGGCCCGGCGCCCCTCCGGCCAGGCAATCCGGTTGTGCAGGAAGGGCCCCCGGGCCGTCAAGGGGATTTGCGGCGGTACGCCAGTGCCAGGGCGAGCGCGACAAACATTGCCGCCAGGATCATGGGAATCAGCTCACCCCAACGCGCAAAGGGAGTCGGCGGTAATGCCAATGGCAGACCGCTGTCGAGGATGCCCTGCTCGCCGATGCCGAGCCGGGCAATCACCCGACCGTAGGGGTCCACGACGGCCGAAATACCTGTGCTCGCTGCGCGCACCATCGGCAAACCTTCCTCGACCGCGCGCGTCATGGCGATGGCAAAATGCTGCTGCGGACCGGCAAATGTACCGAACCAGGCATCGTTGGTCAGATTCATAAGCAGGCCCGGCCGCGCGCCCCGCGGCGTCACGCGGCCCGAAAAAATTGCCTCGTAACAGATTAACGGACTCACCAACGGTAGCCCGGATATCTCAAGCAACCGGCGGCCCTCGCCGGCGACAAAGTCGCCTTGCCCCGGCACGATCTTGTCGATCGGCAACCCCCCGCGCAGTGGCACATACTCGCCAAACGGCACGAGGTGGGATTTGTCATAGACCCGCTGTACATCGGCGGCGGCGTCGATCACCAACAGCGCGTTGCGCAGTTGCTGGGTGTCATTGTGAAAGCTGCGGCGCACCGACCCCGTGATCAGGACGCCGCCCGGCGGGGCCGCGGCGGCACTGCGAATGCGGGCCGACACATCATTCGCCAAAAGGAACGGCACCGCAGTTTCCGGCCAAATAACATGGGTGGGCGAAATCTCGGCCGGCATTCGGCTGAGCGCCAGGTGGCGCGCCAGATGAGCCGCACGAAAATTCTGATTCCATTTGTCGCGCTGGGCGATGTTCGCCTGAACAATCCGCAATTGCACGTCGGGCACCAGCGCCACGTCGGCGGCGGCCGCAAGCCGCGCCTGCCCGCCGGCCCACACTGCCAGCGGCAGCATGATCGTCGCGGCCGCGGCAAGGCCACGGCGACGCGTAACGTTTGCGCCGCCCGCGGCAAGTATCGCCGGCATGCCGGCGGCAAGAACCGTCAACGCACTCAGGCCCAGAACACCCACCACCGCCGTGATCTGCATCATCGATGGCGCGCCGGCCCAGACATATCCCATGAGGTTCCACGGAAACCCGGTGAGGACAGTGCCGCGAAGGAATTCGGCCATTGTCCAGAGGGCCGCCAACGCGAAGACCCGCGCGATCGGCGACGCGCGCAGCGGCAGGGCCATAAGCGCGCCACAGGTCAGCGCCGGGAACGCAGCCAACGCCGCCGCGAGCCCCGGAAGGGCAAACGGAATCAACCATGCCGTCCGCACCGGGTCCACGAGCAAAGGCTCGGCGATCCAGTGCACGCCGACGATGAAATGTCCGAATCCGAAACAGAACCCGACCCACAATCCGAGCCGGATGCGTTTCGGAGCCGCGTCCGCACCTTCGAGAATCCACAGCAAGCCAACGAAGGCCGGCACCAGCAGCGGCACGATGTGAAAGGGCGGTAATGCCAAGGCGGAAACCGCGCCCAGCAACAGGCCTATTGCGGCGCGACGCCAGCCGCTCTGCGCGCGCAAGCGCTCAGCGAAAATCGTCAACATGGGGGCGCGAGGCCGTCATCGGGATTCGGCTTCCACCGGGTCTACCGGCCGCAGGTCACGGACCCGCAATCGCTTGATTCGACGCGCGTCGGCGTCGACCACCACAAACTCGACGCCCGACGCATGGGTGACGACCTCACTGCGCCGCGGCACCCGATCAACGAGCGAAAACACGACGCCCCCCAGCGTATCGATTTCCTCGCGTTCGTCATCGGTCACGAAGGCGCCAATCATGGATTCGAGTTCCTCGATCTCGGCCCGTGCATCCGCCAGGACCGAACCATCCGGATCGCGAATGATCAGCGGATCATCCTCGTCGTGCTCATCTTCGATCTCGCCGACAATTTCCTCGACCAGGTCCTCGATCGTCACCAGCCCGTCGACGCCACCAAACTCGTCCACCACGATCGCCATATGGGTCCGCTGGGCCCGCATCTCCAGCAACAGATCGAGCACCCGGATCGAGGGCGCGGCAAACAGAATCTCACGCGTCAGCTCGCGGACCGCCAGACGCGGGCTGCTGCGCATGGTCGCGAGGACATCCTTGATGTGGACGAACCCGACCACCTTATCGAGATGTGAGACGTAGACAGGAATTCTCGAATGCGCCTCCTGCGTCATCAGGTCTGCGAGGGCTTCAACCCCGCACTCCTGATCCGCGGCAACGATATCGGCGCGCGGAATCATTACGTCTTCAGCCGTCAGGTCATGCAGCTTGAGGATGTTGGAGATCAGCGCGCTTTCGTCGGCGTTGATCGGAGTCTCGGTGGCGTCGGTATCCTCGATCAACTCACCGATTGTCTCGCGCACGGAATTTTCACCGTTCCGGCCGCCGAACAGATCTCGCAGCCAGCTCGCAAATTGCCCACGCCCGGTTGCCGCCGTGCCCGGTGCCGGTTTGTCATTTCGTGGAAGGTCGGTCATGGCGTCAATACATCCGTCACGCGGCTTCGCTGCCCAGATACGGGTCGGGCACCCCGATTCGAGCGAGCACCTCGCGCTCAAGCGCTTCCATGGTCTCGGCGTCATCATCCGCTTCATGATCAAAGCCGAGCAGATGCAAGGTGCCATGTACGACCAGATGGCTCAGATGATGGGTCAGCGACTTGCCCTGATCCACTGCCTCGGCGGCACAAGTCTCGTAGGCCACCACGACATCACCCAACATGGTCGCACCGATTAGCGGACCCTTCGCCGGGGTGGAATCACCCGGCGAATCATCCAGTGCGAATGACAACACGTTTGTCGCCACGTCGCGATCGCGCCAGTCACGGTTCAGGCTTCGGATTTCCGCGTCATCGGTCAAGCGCACGCCAAGTTCGACACCGCCGGCAAACACCGTGTGCGCCCCGTCCATGGCCGCGCGTACAGCGGTGACCACGATGGCTTCGAGATCCCGCTCTGCCGCCCCCCAGTTCGGGCTCACAACATCCACAATCACGACAATCTCGCCGTCACCTTTGTCGGTCATCGATTGCGATCCGTACCGCCGTGATCGTCGCCGTCACCGGAGCTTTTCAGTCTGTCGCGGGCGTTATAGGCGGTCACAATTCGGGTGACCATCGAGTGGCGCACCACATCGGACTCGCCGAAGCGCACAGTCCGCACCCCGTTCACGCCATCGAGAACATCCAGCGCATCGGCCAGTCCGGACCGGGTTCCGCTCGGCAGATCGATCTGGCTCATGTCACCCGTCACGGCCATGCGGGAACCTTCACCAAGACGCGTCAGAAACATTTTCATCTGCATGGCCGAGGTATTTTGCGCTTCGTCCAGAATAATGAAGGCGCGTGACAGGGTGCGTCCGCGCATGAAGGCCAGCGGCGCGACCTCGATCTCGCCGCCGCTCAGGCGCTTGGCAACCTGATCGCCCGGCAGCATGTCATACAGCGCGTCGTAAAGAGGCCGCAGATAGGGATCGATCTTCTCCTGCAAATCGCCCGGTAAAAACCCGAGGCGTTCGCCCGCCTCGACGGCCGGACGCGAAAGGATCAACCGATCCACTTTGCCCTGGATCAACTCCGTGACCGCCATCGCCACGGCCAAATATGTCTTACCGGTGCCGGCCGGGCCGAGCCCGAATGTCAGATCTGACTCGCTCAGCGCCTCGAGGTACCGGGCCTGCATCGGGTTCCGCGGGGTAATCGTGCGTTTGCGCGTCCGAATGGCAATCCGGCTATCGCCCTGATTTCCGGCCGCGGCCATACGAACGGCGGCCTGCACATCCGCCGGCGCGACTTCCTGACCGCCCTTGAGGAGCGCATAGAGGTCTGCGATCACCCGGTCGGCGATCCCGCGAGCTGTTTCCGGGCCCTGAATCTCCAGCTGGTTCCCACGATAGCGCAGGGTCACGTCGAGCAGCTGCTCGATCTGCAGCAGGTGCTCATCGTGTTGCCCGAACAGAGCCGGGAGAAGCGTATTGTCGTCGAACCGTATCTGCACCGTTTCACCGGCAGCCACGTCAGTCGATGTCAAGCGCGCAACCTCTCCTCGGAGTCTTCGCGCAGATGCGCGGCACCGGAGCCAACAATACGCCCCTCGAGACTGTGCGGCTTGCACGAGTCGATGGCAACCTTCGCAATGTCGCCGACCCGGTATTCGGTCGTCGCCACATGTACAGCCTGATTGTAGGGACTCCGCCCGACCAGCTGGCCCGGGTGGCGGCCCGGGCGCTCGAACAATATGTCCAGCGTGCGTCCCACCGTTTCGGCGTTGAAGGCCTGTTGCTGTTCTTCGAGCAAGGCCTGGAGACGCGCGAGGCGTTCATCCTTGACCTCTTCCGGCACCTGGCGCGGCAGTCCCGCCGCCGGCGTTCCCGGACGCGCGCTGTATTTGAACGAGTAGGCCATTGTGAAACCCACGGTGCGCACGAGCTCGAGTGTGGCCTCGAAATCCGCGTCGCTCTCGCCGGGAAACCCGACGATGAAATCACAACTGAGGGCCAGGTCCGGCCGCGCCGCGCGCAAACGCGCCACGGTGTCCAGATATTGCGCGACGTCATGACCGCGATTCATCGCCTCGAGAATTCGGTCACTGCCCGACTGTACCGGCAGGTGGAGAAACGGCATCAGCGCGTCGATATTTCCATGAGCCGCAATCAGCGCATCGTCGACATCGCGCGGATGGCTGGTCGTGTATCGAATGCGCGCCACCCCCTCGAGCGCCGCGATCCGCGCGACCAAAGCACCCAGTCCGACCTCATCACCGGCCTCGTCCTCGCCGTGATAGGCGTTGACGTTCTGACCCAATAGGGTGAGCTCGCGGACGCCGCCATCAACCAATTGCCGCGCCTCTTCCAGCACTTGCGCAACCGGTCGAGAGAATTCCGCGCCACGGGTATAGGGCACCACGCAGAAGGTGCAGAATTTGTCGCAGCCTTCCTGAATCGACAGGAAGGCAGACACGCCGTTCACCTGCCGGCGTTCGGGCAGGTGGTCGAATTTGCTGTCGACCGGGAATTCGGTGTCGAGGACGCCGCGCTGGTTCGGCGCTTCGCCGTCCTTCCCCGCCCCGCTGCCGGCGCGATGAGCACGCGCCACCATCTCCGGCAACCGGTGATAGGTTTGCGGGCCCAGGACAATGTCAACATAGGGCGCGCGCCGCAGCATCTCCTCACCCTCGGCCTGCGCGACGCATCCGGCGACAGCGATGACCATGGGTGAACCCTCTTCGGCCCGACGGTCCTTGGACTTGCGCAGACGTCCGAGCTCCGAATAGACCTTGTCGCTTGCCTTCTCACGAATATGGCAGGTGTTGAGAATCACCATATCCGCGTCCTCGGGATTATCCCCGGGGACATAGCCAAGCGGCGCCAGGATTTCCGCCATGCGTGCGGAATCGTAGACGTTCATCTGGCAACCATAGGTTTTGATGAAGAGCTTTTTGGCCAAGGGCCCTTACGCCGTTTGCGGTGCGAAGGCAGTTTCGGAAGGCATACATGCCTCTATTACTGCCGCCAACACTTTGTTATTTATCAATAATCTCACACCTAAGCCTTCGCCGACTTTGTGTCAACCCGCGCCGAATCACGTTTCTCGCGCGGGCTCGCAAAGCCTTTCTTGGCGCGCCGCAAACCCTTGAGATCATTCAAACGCGGGCGCAGGCGCCATCGAATCCAGTCCCACTTGTCCGCCGCGCCGACTTTCGGCTGGATCCGGCCGGACAATGCGTCCGAATGGCTGCGCCGGATTTGCTCATAACAGTGTTGCGCCAACGCCTTGCGCGATCCGAACTGATCGATTGTCACGGGCGGATGGAACGAGACCGTCACGGTCAGCCGCCCGAGCCCCAGGAGTTCGGCGGCATGGCTGAACAGGTCCATATCGCCATACCAGGCACAGAATGGCCGCAAGTGGCGGCCGATGGGCACGCCGTCGAGCCGCGAATAGGTCAGCGACACCGGCTGCACCGTGAGCGGCTCCCCCTTCGCGCGGAACTCGGCGACAGACAGGAGCGCGCTTTTGAAGGGCAGGATGTGATTGCCGTCGTCGCTGGTGCCCTCGGGAAACAGGATCATGCTGTCGCCCGCCTCGAGGCGCTGCCCGAGCGCCGTTGCCTGCAGGTGCGAGGAGCGGACCCGGCGGTCAACGAAGACCGACCGCTGCAGCTTCGCCAGAAGCCCGAACAGCGGCCATTCAGCCACCTCGGATTTGGCCACGAAAGACCCGGGGATCAGCGCCCCATAGATCGAAATGTCGAGATAGGATGTGTGATTGGCGACAAACAATGTCGGGCGGGTGCGCGACCGGCGCCCGAACACCTCAAGCCGAATCCCCAGGAGTCTGCAGCAAAACCGATGGTACCACAGCGGGATTCGCCGCGATAACGGTAGCCGCAGCAAAAGCGCCACCGCCTGTACGGGAATCAGCGCCAGCGTGAAAAGCACATATACAAACGCCCGTGCGGCGGCCGTTATGCGGGCATTGTGAATGGTCGCCTCGCTCACGCACCGCCCCCGGCATCGTCACCCGACCCACCCTCGTCCGGCACCCGGTCACGCCCGTAATGCCGGTAATATTTCCCGGTCACCTGGTCGGTTTTGACCACGATGCAGACGTCCGTGGTGTTGAATTGGTGGTCCACCACGGCGCCGTCACCCACGAACCCGCCGAGCCGGAGATACCCCTTCAGCAGCGGCGGCAACGCCGTCAACGCCGCCTTTTTGTCGATCTCGTCGACCGGCAGAAAGTCCATGTCGACGTGCAGGTCCGGCAGCGCCACCGGGCGCATGTCCGCTGGCGCCAGATGGAAATGGTGCAGATAGCTGAGTGGCAGGGCGAGACTTTCGGGCTCGACGCCGTGCAAGCTGGCGCAGCCGAACATCAAGGAAATATCGTAATGAAAAACAAACTGGGCAATCGCCGCCCAGAGCAGTTGCATGGTCGGCCGGCCGCGATAATCCTGATCGACGCATGAGCGGCCAAGCTCAAGCACCTCGCCGGAATAATCCATGAGCGGGGAGATGTCATATTCGCCCGCGGAATAGAAACGCCCGAGTTTTCGGGCATTGTCTCCACGCAACAAACGGTAGGTTGCGATGATCGAATCCGCGCCCTGTCCACGGTCGGTGTCACACACAAGCAAGTGCTCACACGCGCTGTCAAAGGGGTCGATGTCGCGTCGAAGCCGCGCCGCCTCCGCGTCCGGCTTCGCTTTCATCTCATCGTAGAACACGCGGTATCGCAGCGCCTGCGCCGCCAAGATGTCGTCTTCATCCCGGGCGAGGCGAGCCACGAGCGAACCGGAACCGAGCGACGCCAGCGCCATCCCGAGACGCTCGGCACCCCCGGGTGTCGAAACGCTGCCGTCACCATCGGGGAGGTCGTTCATTCGGATTTCCCCCGCATGGGTTCGCGACGGCCCGTCAATCGGTGCCGTCATCGTCCACGGACTGAATCGGCGTTGCGAACAGCTCAAGCCGGTGATCGATGAGCTCATAACCATGATCGCGCGCGATCTTCGTTTTCAGGGCTTCGATCTCTTCGTTGAAAAACTCGATCACCTTGCCGGTTTTCACATCGATCAGATGATCATGGTGATCGTCATGTGCCTCTTCATAGCGCGCCCGGCCATCACCGAAATCATGCTTCTCAAGGATGTTGGCCTCTTCGAACAGGCGCACCGTCCGGTAGACCGTGGCAATCGAAATGCGCGAGTCGAGCAGGGTGGCCCGGCGGTAGACCTGATCCACATCGGGGTGATCCTCCGCCTCCGACAACACCCGCGCGATCGTGCGGCGCTGCTCGGTCAGCTTAAGTCCACGGTCCGTGCACAGCTGTTCGATCCTCGACGACTTGTTCGCGCTCACGCCCACCCCCGACCGGTCGACCAACTCTCTGGTTCAGAAATACTCACGCGCACAATATAGGCCAAATATCGCGTCACGGCGAACATGCCGCTGCAATACCGAGGCTATTTCATGCCGCGTTTTCCCAGGCCGATCTTTTTCGCCAGCTGGCTGCGCTTCTTGGCATAGTTCGGCGCGACCATGGGGTAGTCAGCGGCCAGACCCCAACGCTCGCGATATTGTTCCGGAGTCATGTCATAGGAAGTCTTGAGATGCCGCTTCAGCATCTTCAGCTTCTTTCCATCCTCAAGACAGACGATAAAATCCGCCGTCACGGATTTCTTGATCGGCACCGCCGGGGCCGGACGCTGTTGTGCGCTCGCCGTGCTGCCGGTGTCGCTGAGGCTGGCATGCACCTGCGCAATCAACTGGGGCAAATCACTTGCCGACAGTTTGTTGTTTGATACATGTGCGGCGACAATATCGGCCGTCAACTTCAACAATTCTGCGGAACTAACCTGTTCACTCATTTGATTTGCCTCATAAATACAAACAACTGTGACTATACGGTCGAGTATTTAGTCTTTGCTCAGTGTTTGTCCAAGTTTTTTCGCTCCACAGCGTGGTTCATGTATTCAGATGGCCCCTGTTCAAACAACCGCCGCGCGGCGCGCATACACCAGTGCATCGACTTTCCGATCCTTCCCGGCATAGTAGTCAGGTCGAACGCCCACCGGTAAAAAGCCGGCCGATTCATAGAGCGCAATTGCCGCCACATTGTTCACGGCGACCTCAAGTACAATTTTCGTTTGCCCGCCAACATGTCGGAAATAGGTGTCAAGCAGGTCGCGCGCGATGCCGGTTCGGCGAACTGCAGGCGCCACGCAAAGGGTGAGGATCTCGGCTTCGTCTCCCGCCAACCGGCCCACAAGAAGCGCCGACGCGTCGTCTTCATCCTGGCGCGCAACCAGCGAAAAAGTCGTCGGCATTCCCAGGATCGTGCGGAACGCGCCCTCGGACCATGGCGTTTCGGGGAGGGGCGCGAAGCAAAGGCCGTGCAGGCGCGCGAGGTGCGCGGCGGCCTCGGCAGGTGCCTCTTCGATGATCCAACCCGATGCCTGCGCGCCCGTCAAAGCCTGGCCCTACCCGCCACGAAGACGTTGCCGGTCGGCCGCCGGCGGGCTGGTGTCCGGTGCACGCAGATACATCGGGCGCGGTGGCAAACCTTCCGCGACCCCGTGTGCGGCAAACGCGAGGGCCGCGACAGCCGCCGCATCCGCCGCCTGGGTCCGCCCGACAGGCAGGTCGGGATCGCGCGCCTGGACGGCAAAGCGTTCGACGGCATCCCCCACAAGGGCCGCGGCACCATGCAATGCGAGTTGCGCTTCGACCTCTGTCCCGCTGGCCACCAGCGGGTCCGTGAGCGGCGCATCGTCGGCGCCGAACAACTGAAGATAAAAGTCCGCGCGCTTGGTCTCCAAAAGAACAGCCATCGGACCGGCCACACCATCACGGCGGGCAATGTGACGATGCACGTCGAGACTGCCGACCCCAATCACAGGAATACCAAGCGCCAGACCGAGCCCCCGTGCAGCGGCGATGGCGATGCGCAATCCGGTGTAGCCGCCGGGGCCGACGCTGACAGCGACGAGGTCCAGACCCTGGAAGCCCGTGTCCGCGACAACGTCGCGCGCCATCGGCATCAACGCTTCGGCATGGCCCCGCTCCATGGCCTCCCAGCGTCGCTGCACGACAGCGCCGCCCGCCCACAACACAGCGGAACAGGCCGGACCGGCGGCGTCCAGGGCCAGGATGGTCGAATCGGAGTTCGTGCTCATTTTCCTGCTTTTCGGCGAATCCGTGCTTGGGTCTAGCATCACGCGGCGGTCGCGGCAAAGACGGCCTGCCGGAGGAACCCCCCATGACTGACGCCCCGACGCTGCACGCCGCCTATGTCGAGATTGACCCGTCCGCCTACAATGTCGACATCCAGCTGGCCTATGCAACCGCCGACAACTTCACCGGCCGGCCGGTCTACGCGCATGCACATTGCTATCTGCATGAGGATGCGGCGGCGCATCTGGAACGCGCGATCGAACTCGCGGGCCGCCTCGGTTATCGGATGTTGATCTTCGATGCCCTGCGGCCAAGCGAAGCCCAATGGGCCTTGTGGAATCACTCACCCGATCCCGACTTCCTGGCCGACCCGCGACGCGGGTCGCCCCACAGCCGCGGCGTTGCCGTGGATCTGACCCTGATCGACGACACCGGCGCCCCCCTCGATATGGGCACGCCATTCGATGCGTTCACACCGCTGTCCCACCACGGCGCGGACGTGTCCCCCGATGCCCAGCGCAACCGGCATCTGCTGCTCGGCATCATGTCGACAGCCGGCTGGGATTTCTATTCGAAGGAATGGTGGCACTTCCAATTGTTCGATCCCCGGCGCTACCCGTTGGCGGAGGATCGCGACCTCGACAAGTCGATGATGGGCTAGGGTCACCCCAAGGGCCTTGCGGCGCAAATCCACCCGACGGTAAAGTTTCGGAAATACCCCAGCCTGTCTCATGATGCCCCGGAACGTGGAGACGCATGTGACCAGACGAGCATCCGATTTGTTGAAACACCGCGCGCAAGCCGCCCTTGCCTCGATCCTGACAGCCGCCGCAATTTGGCTGACACTCGCAGCGCCGGCGAACGCTGCCGATTCGGCGGTCATCCTGATGTATCACCGGTTCGGTGAGACCGCGTTTCCCTCCACCAACATTCGCCTCGCCCAGTTCGAGGCGCATATCGCGGAACTCTCTTCGGGGCCCTATACCGTCATGTCCGTACCCGACATCGTGGCGGCGATTCGCGACGGCCGTGAACTCCCCGACCGGACGGTCGGGATTACCATCGACGACGGCTATCTTTCGATCTACACCGAGGCTTGGCCGCGGCTTCGCCGAGCCGGCTTTCCCTTCACCGTGTTCGTATCAACGGATCCGGTCGACCGCGCGTTTCCCGATTTCATGAACTGGGAACAGGTGCGCGAGATGCAGGAAGCTGGCGTAACCATCGGCGGGCACACCGCCACGCATCTGCACATGGCCGCCAATTCGGTCGAGCGCAACCGATCCGATCTGGCCCAGTCGAATGCCCGGTATGTCGCCGAACTCGGGGCCGTGCCGAAGCTGTTCGCCTATCCGTTCGGCGAGGCCAGCACGCAAGTGCAATCCGTTGTCGCCGATGCGGGTTATGCGGACGCCTTCGGCCAGCACTCCGGCCCGCTCGACGCCTCCACCGACCGTTTCTACATGCCCCGGTTCGCATTGAACGAGGCCTTCGGTGACATGGATCGTTTCCGGCTGGTGACGAACGCGCTGCCGATACCCTATAGCGACATGACGCCGGCCAACCCGACTCTGACGCAAAACCCACCCATCTTCGGGTTTACCCGGAAGACAGACACACCGCCGATCACCGGGCTTGCCTGTTATGCCGCAGATCAGGGCCAGGTCCGCGTCGAGGAAATCGGACCACGGGTCGAAGTCCGGATGGACGGTCCGTTTCCGGCCGGCCGCACCCGGATCAACTGTACCGGTCTGGGTCGCGACGGACGCTGGCATTGGCTTGGAATGCAGTACTACGTGCCCCGGTCTTAGGTCACGGTCGTGGAAGCGGGATCCGGCGTATGTGATCCCGTTCTTCAGCATCGAACGCTTAGCGTGATGCGATCCTGTAACGATCGGGATCGAACGGCTCCGTCGACAATTGCGCGACCTCGAAATCGTCGAGCCGGTTCGTTCTGATCAGCCCGAGCAAAGCTTCGACATAGGCTTCCCGGCGTTCGGAGTAACTCACAAGAGTGTAAGCAAGCGCCTGTGCGTTGAGCTGCGTATCGCGCGCGCGCATCTGTGCGCGGGCAATCCGGTAGTCATCATAGGCATAGTGCCGGTTGAGATTGACGACATAGCTGCGGACACTGTCGAGCAGGCTGTCGAACGCGCGAACTTCGAACCGTTCGCCATCCGCGCGCTCCTCGGGAACGAAACCGGCCCCTTCGCGCCACGCACGCTGACCATAAAGCGCGTTGCCGTCGCGCGCGAAACGGGAGCGGCCCCAGCCGCTTTCCTCGATGGCCTGGGCCAATGCCAGCGTCGGGGACACGGTATCCACCCGGCGCAAAAGATCCACAAAATCGCCCGGTGCCGCATCGTACTTCTCGGCGAGCCGATCGAGCCAGACCCGGTCGTCGTCCGACAGATCGCGACCGGACAAAATTTGCTCTTCCAGATCGATAAGGCGTCGACGCTCGAGCTGGACTTCCTCATTGGCCTTGAGGATCAACGGCAGGACAGCGCGAATGAATGTGCGTTTGCGCGTCTCCACGACCATCTGTTCGTCAAAATCTTCGGGCAGGGATTCAACCAGCAGCCGCGGCACACGCGAATCACCGCGCCGAACGTGCCGCAGCGCAAATCCGGCTTCATCGAGCAAGCCATGCAAACTGTCGGCGGAGGCAACCTCAACCATATTGTCATCGATGTCGGCGAAATTCGTGCGCGTCGTCGTAAAATCGACCTGCGGCAGCGCGATCCAATCGAGGGCTGCGCGCGCGGGCTGATCGACCGAGAAACCGGCCACGGCACCGTACAGTCCGACCGCGACAAAAGCCGAGACCGTGAGGGCGGTGCGCTTATTTTGACGAAAGTTGCGAATAGTACCCCTCATTTCGACACGCTCCCACGCATTGCCGCGGGCCAGGGGGCGTATCAACTTTTATGCGTATGCAATCTGTTCGGCAAGTCGCACTTTTGCGCCGACTTGCATTCTCAATCTTCGAATATTTCCTGAACGCCGCTATGCGACGGCTTGAACCTCGTTCACTTCAGGCACGTAGTGCCGCAGAAGATTCTCAATACCCATTTTCAGGGTCGCCGTTGAACTCGGGCAACCGGCACAAGCACCCTGCATGGTCAGAAAGACCACGCCATCCTCGAAACCGTGAAACACAATATCGCCGCCATCCATCGCCACGGCGGGTCGCACGCGCGTGTCGAGCAGCTCGACGATCTGTGCAACCACTTCCTTGTTCTCACCATCGTCGACCGCATGCGCCGGGCCCGCAGCCTCGCGCATGACCGGGTCACCCGACGTGTAATGTTCCATGATCGCGCCCAGAACGGCAGGCTTGAGGACCTGCCAATCGGCTCCCGGCGCCTTCGTCACGGTGACGAAATCGCTCCCGAGAAATACCGCCGTGACTTCGGGGACCGCGAACAACCGTAACGCCAGGGGCGACGTATCAGCGCTCTCCCGGCTCGGAAAATCGGCCGTCCCTGCGGCGAGAACATCGCTGCCCGGAAGGAATTTCAGGGTTGCGGGGTTGGGGGTTTCTTCGGTCTGGATAAACATCCGGCACCTTGCCTCATAGCCTGTTGGAACCACATTCAACGCGTGGCCTGGAGCCCGTGTTAACTAATCTCATATCGGGTCGTTAACGAATTACACGATCCGGGCGTTGTTGGAGAGGGAATTTGGGCCGATTTCCGGAATAATCAAGCCCTGATTTGCAACCCATTTGGTTAACGCGAGAGCTCTTTGTGGTTAACGTGACGACCCTTAATGTGGCGAACACAGCAAGAACATCCTATGTTCGCCGCCTGTCGGCGAATGCCTTTGAACACCCGAACGTTGGAACGACCGCCTGTGGATAGCGAAACACTTGTGTCTGAGAATCCCATACCCGAGAGCTCGGCAACGGTCCTGCCGGGGCCGGAATATGATTGCCCGGTGTTCGAATGGGTCGAGAATTTCGGGCGCTACGCGGATTCACTCCCCACACTGATCAGTGAAGTCGGGCGGCGCTTTCAGGATTGCGGTCTGCCGCTGGCGCGTCTCAGCATCGTGATCCGCACCCTGCATCCCCAGATCGCCGCGGCCGGATTTGCCTGGGACGGCGAGACCGGCGAGATGTCCGAGTTCAGGGGCGACCATCAATCGCAGTCGAGCGAATCCTATCAGCGCAGCCCGGTGCGCGTCGTGTTCGAGGGCTCGCCCGGTCTGCGACGCCGGCTTCTCGATCCGGACTGCCCGCGTGATTTTCCGATCCTCGAGGACCTCGCAAGCCAGGGGGTTACCGACTATGTGATCCTGCCGATCCCCTTTTCCAACGGGCAGACCTACGCCTGTTCCTGGGCGACAAAGGCACCGGGCGGGTTTCCCGATGCCGCGATCGCGCGCATCGCCCAACTCATGCCCGCCTTTTCACTGGTGCTGGAAATTCTCGCCGTCCGCATGATCTCGCGCAATCTGATGGACACCTATCTGGGCCACAGCGCCGGTGAACGCGTGCTCCAGGGCGAGATCTATCGCGGCGTGAATGAGACCATCGAATCCGTCGTCTGGATTTCGGATTTACGAAACTTCACCCGGATGTCGGACGAATTCGCGCCGCCGGTGATGCTGGGGATTCTGAACGACCATTTCGAGCGCGTGGTCGGCGCCATCGCCGATCATGGCGGCGAGGTGCTGAAGTTCATGGGCGATTCGGTGCTCGCCATCTTTCCTGTCGATTCCGAGCTTGGCCCCCAGCCGGCGGTGACCGCCGCCCTGTCCGCCGCACGCGACGCAACAAAACGAATCGGCGAGGGCAACAACGCGCGCCGGAAAAAGGGCCTGACCGAAATCGGCTTCGGCATCGCACTTCATCACGGCAATGTCGTCTACGGCAATATCGGCGCGCCCGACCGGCTCGACTTCACCGTGATCGGCCCGGCGGTCAACCAGACCGCACGGATCGAAGCCCTGTGTCGCAAACTCGAGCGGCCGGTCCTGGCCTCTCAGCAGATCGCCGACGCGTCCGGCGAGAGCCTCGTCTCGCTTGGCTTCCACGCGTTGCGCGGCGTGCGCGAACCCCAGGAAATATTCACCCTGCCGGAACACGCCTGACGCGCAGCACGGCCTCCGCCTCTCCCTGGCCTCGGCGATAAACCGTCTAGGACCCGAGGAACCCGACGATCTCGTGAACCTCCTTGATGACGGGCGCGGCGATAACCGCGGCGCGTTCGGCACCGTCACGCAGGACCGCGTCGACATGGTCCGGTGAGGCCATCAGGCGCTGCATCTCTTCGCCGATCGGGCCGAGCTTGGCCACCGACAGATCCGCCAGCTCACCCTTGAAGGCGCTGAACTGCGCGCCGGCGAATTGCTCGAGCGTGACCGCCATCGACTGACCGGAAAGGGCGGCATAGATCGACAACAGGTTGAACGCCTCGGGGCGCGCTTTTTCGGCTTCACCCTCGACATGCAATCCGTCCGCGGCGAGCGCCTCCGGTCCCGGGAGTTCGCCCGGATCGGTCTTGGCCTTGCGGATCTTGCTCGCGATATCGTCGGCGCCGTCGGTGAGATTGATGCGTGAATATTCCGACGGGTCCGACTTGGACATCTTCTTGGTGCCGTCGCGCAGGCTCATCACCCGGGTGGCCTCGCCGAAGATCAGCGGCTCGACAACGGGGAAGCAGTCCGTCTCGAAATCATTGTTGAACTTGATCGCGATGTCGCGCGTCAGTTCGAGATGCTGCTTCTGGTCCTCGCCGACGGGCACATGGGTGGCCTTGTAGGCGAGGATGTCGGCCGCCATCAGGTTCGGATAGACATACAGGCCGACGCTGGCATTCTCGCGCTGCTTGCCCGCCTTCTCCTTGAACTGGGTCATTCGGTTGAGCCAGCCCATTCGCGCCACGCAGTTGAACACCCAGGCGAGCTCCGCATGGGCGGTCACCTGGCTCTGGTTGAAGATGATCGAATTCTCGGGGTCGATCCCCGACGCGATGAACGCCGCCGCCACCTCGCGGGTGTGCGGTGCCAGCTGCTTGGGGTCCTGCCAGACCGTGATCGCGTGCATGTCGACCACGCAATAGATGCATTCGAAATCGGCCTGCAGACCGACGAAGTTCCGGATTGCGCCGAGATAGTTTCCGAGGTGGAGATCACCGGTGGGCTGGACGCCCGAGAATATGCGGCTCATCGCAAGTTCGCTCCTGGGGGTTTGGACGCCCGAGGGTGTCAGGGAAGGCGCGGGTTATGGCCGGGCGCACGCCTCACGTCAAGCGGGGCGGTCGAGCGGGGCGGCGCTTATCCGCGGCGAAACACCGCCCGCAGTTCAGCCAGCGACGTCGCGCGCAGCAGCTGGGCCAACAACCCGTAGACCGCCATGCCGGCGACCACCAGCAACACCAATGCGGCAACACCGGCGGGATCGCTCCGGTTGAGTGGCGATGCCAGCGCGTCGGCGATCAGCCACAAGGCGCCGGCCATCAGGAGTGCGGAAGCCGATATGCGCACCAGCCGCGTGACCAACCGACGGTCGGGTTCGAGCAATCCGCGCCGGTACAACAGGACGGCCAGCAAGCCCGCGTTGATCCACGCCGACGCCGCTGTTGCCAGGGCAATGCCGACATGGGCCAGCGAGGGCATGAGCGCCAGGGCCAGCCCCACATTGATGACCAGCGAAACCGCCGCGATCTTCACCGGCGTCGCCGTATCCTCGCGCGCGAAGAACCCCGGCGCCAGGGCCTTGATCAGCACATAGGCCGGCAGACCCAGCGCGAACGCCGCCAGGGCCGCGCCGGTGGCGGCCGCGTCGGCGGCATCAAATGCGCCGCGCTGAAACAGCACGGTCACGATCGGGTTGGCTGCCACCAGCAGCGCCGCGGCGGCAGGCAGCGTCAGCAGCATCGCAAATTCGATCGCCCGGTTCTGACTGTCGCGCGCGGCATCCGTGTCGCCGGCCTTGAGCTGGCGCGACAGGAGCGGCAGCAATGCGACGCCGACGGCAGCGCCGACGACACCCAGCGGCAGCTGGTTCACCCGGTCGGCGAAATACAGGAACGACACCGAGCCCTCGGGCAGTTCGGACGCCAGACGCACGCCGATCAGGACGTTGATCTGGTACACACCCGCGCCGAGGATACCGGGGCCCATCAACATGAAGAGGCGCTTCACCCGGGGGCCGAAGACCAGACGCGGGACCATGGGCATCAGCCCGGTCCGCGAACACACAGCGGCCAGCCAGGCAAACTGGCCGACACCGGCAATGAGTACGCCCCAGCTCAGCGCCAGGCCGGGGTCCGGCAGCCAGCCGAACGCCACGCCACTCAGCGCGGCAATCAGAATCACATTCAGCAGAATCGGTGCCGCCGCCGCCGCCGCGAATTTCTCCAGCGTGTTCAGAATGCCGCCGAGCATCGCGGACAGCGAGACGAACAATAGATAGGGAAAAGTCAGGCGCGCGAAATCGACGGCCAGCTGAAATTTTTCCGGCTCGTCGGCAAAGCCCCCGGCAACCACGCCCATGACTTCCGGCATG
This sequence comes from Pseudomonadota bacterium, assembly GCA_027618305.1. Classification (GTDB taxonomy): domain Bacteria; phylum Pseudomonadota; class Alphaproteobacteria; order UBA6615; family UBA6615; genus UBA8079. The sequence continues at coordinate 31,209 of JAQCFD010000001.1, read as the reverse complement.
AAGATTTCGACCAGCACACTGAGCACGATCAGGATCAGCAGCATGACCCCGAAGACGCGCTCGGCGAACGCGCGCGCGGCCGCGCGGCCATGCTCGGCCAGCTCGCCCGCAAAAAGCGGGACGAAGGCCGCATTGAACGCACCTTCGGCGAACAGACGGCGGAAAATATTGGGGAACTGGAGCGCAACGAAGAACGCATCGCTGACCTGCCCGGCCCCGAGGAACGCCGCGATGAATATATCGCGCACGAAACCCAGAACACGGCTGCCCATGGTCCAGCCGCCGACCGTAGCTATGGCGCGAATAAGTGGCATGCAGCGCTCTTAACGGGAAACCGGGGCGAAGGAAAGGCGGACAAACCTGATATCAGCGATCGACCTCGTCGGGGTCGATACGAGGATCCATCAGGTTCGACGCAGGAGACGGAATAACCGGCGCGAACCATGACTGGTCCTCGCTCGGCACAGGCGGTTGATCGCGCATGCGCAACAACACAAAGACGAAGAGCACGGTCCCAACCGCTGCGATGTAGACGAACAACCCCGAATCGCCGAGATACCGCATGGCGAGGGCCCCGAGCAGCGGCCCGATCACGGCGCCGAAACCGAGCACGAGCAGCATCGCGGCGCTCGCCCTGACCCTGTCTGTCTCCGAGATGCGATCGTTCAAATGGGCGGAACACAACGGATAAATCACCATAGTCATCCCGCCAAAGACGAAGCTGACGGCCAGAAAAGCGCCGGCCTCCCCACCAGATGTCAGAAACAGACCCACGCATGTCACGACCAGCAACCCACAGGCCGCCGCGATCACGGCCCGCCGGTCCATGCGGTCGGACGCCCAACCTGTCGGCCACTGGAACACAACGCCGCCGAGGATGATGAGGCTCATCAACAGGGCCACATCCGAGGTGGTAAATCCGAAATTGATGGCGGCCAGAGGAACCAGGCCCCACAGAGCGCCGTTCGACAGTCCGATCCCCAATGCGCCGACAACGCTGAGGGGCGATACGGCGTAAAGCTCCCTCAGGCCCATGCGTTCGGTCGGAATTGGCGCGGGCAAGGTCGATGTCGTCAGCGCGATGGGCACAACGGCGAGTGAAAACAGCACAGACGACAATACAAACAGTTCGAAACCGCCCGGATCCGACAGGAGGAGAAGCTGCTGCGCAGCCGCCATGCCCGCCAAATTGACGATCATGTAGACCCCCATCACCGTGCCACGGCGTTCGTTGGTGACCTGGCCGTTCAACCAGCTCTCGATCACCATGTAGAGGGCGGCAAAGCACGCCCCGGTCACCACCCGCAAAACAATCCAGGAATACGGATCGACCATCACGGCATGAACGACGGCCGCTGCCGAGGCGACCCCCGTGAACACGGCGAAGGCGCGGATATGACCGACCCGTTCGATGATGCGGCCGCCGAACAGGCAGGCAATCGCAAACCCCGCATAATAGGCTGACATCATCAGGCCGATCTCGACCCGCGAGAAGCCTTCCATCGCGCCGCGAATGCCGAGCAACGTCCCCTGCAGACCGCTCCCGAGCATGAGCAGCAAAACGCCGGTCAGGAGCGCCGCGACGGCAAACAATACGGACTTCATCTTTACGTACGCCGGTCTGTTTTTTTCTGGGCTTTACTCGGCTGCCGTCTGCGACACGGCGCTATCCTCTTCACGGATCGCCGCGAGCAGGCGTTCGCGGATTGCCGCGATCCGTCCCTCGTGGCTGACCTTCATGCCGAACCCGTCTTTAACATAGAAGACGTCGACCGCGCGCTCGCCGAAGGTCGAGATTTTCGCCGACGAGATTTGCAGCGACAGGTCATAGAGCGCACGCGTGACCACATAGAGGAAACCCGGGCGGTCTCGGCCGTTGATCTCGATCACAGTATGGGTCGCACTCGCCTGATTGTCGACGATCACGCGCGGGGCCACGGTGAAGACCCTGGTGCGTGCCGGAGCGAATGTCCGCGCCTTCTCCGGCTCCGAGCGGTCCATCTTACCGGCAAAGGCACGCTCGATCTGAACCGTGAGCTTGGCCAGCGCGCCCGAGGCAGACAGGGCCGTGTCATCCCGGTCCTGCAACCAGAAGGTATCCAGCGCCATGCCTTGCGGCGTGGTGAAAACCTTGGCGTCGACGATATTCGCATCGGCCGCCGAGATGGCCCCGGTGATCCGCGAGAACAGGCCCGGATGGTCCTGGGTGTAGACCGTGAGCTCGGTGACATCGATATCGGCCCGCACCCGCGTGCGGATCGAAAGCGGGAGCTTCTCCTGCTCGGCCGCCCGCATCAGGCGGGCCTGATGGGCGAGTGTCTCCGTGTCGAATGTCAGCCAATAGCCGGGGTAGCCCCGGTCGAACTGCGCCGCGATATCTTTATCCGACCAATCGGCAAGCGCTTCGCGCAGGGCATGTTTGGCCGCTTCAATGCGCGCGCCGCGCGCGTTCGTGCGCTGCCCGCCCGACATCACATCTTCGGCCGCGTGATACAGCTCGCGCAGCAACTCGGCCTTCCAGTTGTTCCACACATTGGGGCCCGTCGCGCGCATGTCGACGACCGTCAGGCACAGGAGCAGGCGCAGGCGCTCGGGCGACTGGACCTGGTCGACAAAATCCAGAATGGTTTTGCTGTCGTTGAGATCACGTTTCTGCGCGACGTCGCTCATCCCGAGATGTTCGCGCACCAGCCACTCCACCGTCTCGCTTTCCTCGGCGTCGAGGCCCAGACGCGGACAATTCCGTTTCGCCACGCGCGCGCCGAGCACGGAGTGATCGCCGCCACGGCCCTTGGCGATGTCGTGGAACAAAACCCCCAGATAGAGCGCGCGCCGCGAGCCGATTTTATGAATCACCTCGGTCGCGACAGGATGATCCTGCTTCAGCTCGCCGCGTTCGATTTTGGCGAGCAGGCCGATCGCCTGGATCGTGTGCTCGTCCACCGTGTACACGTGATACATGTCGTGCTGGGTCTGCCCCACGACGCGCCCGAAGTCCCGCAGGAAGCGGCCGAACACACCCGCCTCGTTCATCCGCGTAAGCGCCCGTTCGGGTGAATCGATCGACGTGGCCATCTCGACAAACATCCGGTTCGCCTCCGGGTCTTCCCGGACATCCTTGTCGATCCGCTTCAAATTCTGCGTCACGAGACGCAGCGCATAGGGATGAATATCCAGCCCCTCGTTATGGGCCACATAGAAAAGCCGGATCATGGCGACCGGATCATGTTCGAACTGCTCATCATCCGCAACGGTCAGCCGGTCGCGGTCGGTTGTGAACCCCATCAGGTCGCGCGGACGGCGCAGGCGCGGCAGCCGAATTATCGGCCGGCTCATATTCTCCGCCTCGATCGCAGCGCAGAAGATCCGGGTCAGATCCCCGACATCTTTCGCCACGATATAATAATGCTTCATGAAGCGCTCGACGCCGGACGCCCCCTCCCGGTCCGCATAGCCCATGCGCTGCGAAATCGGCGTCTGCACATCGAAGGTCAGCCGCTCTTCGGGGCGCCCCGACAGATAGTGCAGGTGGAATCTGACGCTCCAGAGGAAATTCTGGTCCTTCGCGAAATTGCGCGCTTCGGCTTTCGTCAGCACGCCGCGCGCGACCAGATCGCTCACACTGTCGACCTCATACGCAAACTTGGCGATCCAGTAGAGGGTCTGGAGATCCCGGAGCCCGCCCTTGCCGTCCTTGATGTTCGGCTCGACGTAATACCGGCTGTCCCCCATCTTATCGTGGCGGGAGTCGCGTTCGTCGAGTTTTCCCTTCACGAAATCCATCGCCGCACCGGAGATCACCTGATCGCGGAACGTCTTGCGCAACTCCAGAAACAGATCCTGGTCGCCCCAGAGATAACGCGCCTCGAGAAGCGCGGTGCGGATGGTCAGATCGCTTTTGGCGAGACGTACACAATCGTCGATAGACCGGGTCGAGTGCCCAACCTTCAGCCCCAGGTCCCAGAGGAAGTAGAGAATATACTCAACGATCTGCTCGCCATGGGCCGTCTGCTTCCAGGGGAACAGAAACAGCAGATCGATATCCGAGAATGGTGCGAGTTCACCACGGCCATATCCGCCCACGGCCACGACCGCCATCCGGTCCGTCGCTGTCGGGTTGGCCGAGGGATATTCACGCAACGCGGCGTCGTGAACAATCCGCAGCACCTGATCAAACAGGAAGGCGAGTTCGCCCTTCGCCGCATTGCCGTCAATCTCCACGGCCTCGAACCGTGTCTGTACCTGCGTACGGCCCTCCTCGATCCCGGCCTTGACGAGATCGAGGGTGATCCGGCGGCGTTCGGGCGCGGTGGCAATGTCGGCGCATGCGTCCTCGATCCGGGCCTCGAGCGCCGCCCGGTCAATCACATCGCGTTTTCGTTTTCGCGTGGACATGTCCGCGTCGTTTTACACTGTTAGCGGCGGAATGAATATGGCAGCGCTTGGATCACGCCAACGAATGGTGAGCGAATCACCCTACCCGGCGCGGGGCTCCGCCTCCAGCGCCGCGCGCAAACGGGCCCGCCGCAAATATGCATAGACGTAGATCGCCAGGCCCAGGAGAGACCCGACAGAAACGGGCCAGCCCAGCCCGACCACATCGCCGATTCGTCCCATGGCCAGTGCGCCGAGCGCCGGACCAGATCTGAAAATCATGCCGAACAGACTCAGGACACGCCCGCGTATTTCATCGGGTACGGCGAACTGGACAACCTGCTGGATGGCGATGCCACCGCTGGTCAAGGAAAAGCCCAGCACCGCGAGACAGACCAGGGCGGACGGCAACCAGATCAGGTTGACGATCACGAACGCCGCGACCCCGCCGATCAGACCCGTCAGAAGTGCGATCTCGGTGATGCCGTCCTTGTTGCCCCGCCGCAGCATCCAGACGGCGCCCGACATAGCGCCGACACCGAGCGCCGACGCCATGACCGAGAACCCTGTGACATCGAGCAGGAACACGGAACCGGCCAGCGCGGACAATAATTCGGTCAGCGGCCTTATCATCGTGCCCAGCGCCATCAGAAGCAGCAGCATGGGTCCGATCCCGGGATGGGATGCGCCGTATCGGATGCCGGCGACGGCATCGCCAAGGAACGTCCCGTGTGTCGCCTTGCTGTCGGCCTGAAAGGGCACATCGATCGTCACCAGCGCCCAGACCATGGCGCCGCCTGCAAAAACATTGACGAAGAAGGCGAGCCCCGGCCCGCCCAGCGGCAGGAGAACGGCCGCGAGCGCGGGGCCAACAAATTGGGCAGCATTGAAAGTCGACGAGTTGAGCGCGATGGCCGTCGAAATCTCCGACCGCGGCACAAGGTTCGGCATCAGCGCCAGTCGCACGGGTTGCCAGAACGAGAAGGTGATTCCCCGCGCGAGGGCCATGGCCAGGAGAAGCCAGATTGTCATCAGGCCGGCGAAGGTAAATATCGTCAGCAAAATCGAGATCACGACCAGGCCGACCTGGGTGGCAATGGCGATCTTCCGCCGGTCCATCCGGTCGGCCATCACGCCGCCGATCGGGCCCAACAAAAGCCCCGGCAACGCATCCGCGGCGGCAACGGCCCCGACCCAGAATCCGGATTTGGTCAGCTCCCACGCCAGCCAGCTGATCGAAATGCGCACGACCCAGGTGCCGACGACATTGGGGATATGCCCGATCAGGTAAATCCGGAAGCTGCGATGGCGCATCACGTCGCCCACGGCCCCAAAACCGGCAAGCGCCAGACCGCGAACGAGAAGATCAATCATCCAGCGCGGCTTTCAGGCGGTAGAGCAGCTCCAGTGCCGTCTTTGGCGTGAGCTCGTCGGGACTGACCGACGACAGGATTTCCCGGACCGGGTCGGCGGCCTTTGTCGCGGGGGTGCGGGCGCCCGCAACCGCGGCCTGGAACAACGGCAGATCATCAGCCAGGCGGGTCAGGGCCCCGGCCTGGTCGCCCGCCTCAAGCAGACGCAAGACTTCTTCGGCGCGGCCCACCACAGCGGGCGGCAGCCCGGCGAGCTTACCCACATGGATTCCGTAGGACCGGTCTGCGGCACCCGGCCCGACCTCGTGCAGGAAAATAATATCGTCGTTCCATTCCTTCACCCGCATCGTGTGGCACGACATGTCGGACAGGCGTGCTACGAGCCGGGTGAGCTCATGGAAATGGGTGGCAAACAATGTCCGACAGCGATTCTGGTCGTGCAGATGTTCGACCGTCGCCCAGGCAATCGACAGCCCGTCAAAGGTCGCGGTACCGCGCCCGATTTCATCGAGGATGACCAGCGCACGCGGGCCGGCCTGATTGAGGATCGCCGCGGTCTCGACCATCTCGACCATGAAGGTCGAACGGCCGCGCGCCAGATCATCGGCCGCGCCGACCCGGCTGAACAGCCGGTCCACCACCCCGATATGGGCCGCAGCGGCCGGGACGAAGGCGCCGATCTGGGCGAGAATGGCGATCAGGGCGTTCTGCCGAAGAAATGTCGACTTGCCCGCCATGTTCGGGCCGGTGACGAGCCATAACCGCCCCGCCGCCGGGTCTTCCCCCGACAGGTCGCAGTCGTTGGCGACGAAGGCACCGGGCCCGTCATCAAGCATCGCCTCGACCACCGGGTGACGCCCGCCGCTGACCTGAAACACATGGTCATCGGACAGGACCGGGCGGGTGAACCGCGCGCCCACCGCGAGCTCGGCCAGGGCCGCCGCAACATCCAGCTCGGCCAAGGCCCGCGCGGCGGCAGCGATATCATCGGCCCCGGCAAGCACATCGTCGCTCAGCGTCTGGAACAGTTCGAGTTCGATGGCGAGCGCACGTTCGCCGGCGCGTGAGATCTTGTCGTCGAGTTCGGACAGCTCGACCGTCGTGAAGCGCACGACGTTTGCCATGGTCTGGCGATGGATCAGGCCGTATTTCTCGGCGGCCGCTTCCTTACCATCGTCCATGATCCGGTCGGCATGAGCGGCACCGAGTTCGACGAAATAGCCGAGCACATTGTTGTGCTTGATCTTCAGGTTGGCGACCCCGGTCTTCTCGACATAATCGGCCTGCAGGCCGGCGATCAGTTTCCGGCTCGCGTCGCGCAGGACCAATTGTTCGTCGAGCGCGGCCGAATAGCCCTTGGCGATGAAACCGCCATCGCGGGCGGCCAGCGGCAGATCGGCCGCGAGCGCCGCATTCAACAGGCCGACGACCGCACCGTGGTCGCCCAGCGTCTCGGCGACAATGCGAAAAACCCCAGGTGCGTCCGACATGCCGTCGAGGAAGCCGCGTAACACCGCGGCGGCGTCGAGGCCCGCGCGCAGCGCCGCCAGATCGCGCGGACCACCGCGGCCGAGCGCAAGCCGCGACAAGGCGCGCTCCATATCCGGCGCCGTCCGCAGGGTCGCGCGAATATCCTCACGCACGGCGCCGTCGTCGACCAGATACGCCACCGTGTCGAGCCGGCCCTCGATCGCCGCGACATCCGTCAGCGGTGCGGCCAGCCGCTCGGCCAGAAGCCGCGCACCCGGGCCGGTGATGGTGCGATCAATCACCGAGAGCAAAGATCCCTTGCGTTCGCCCGACAGGGTCAGGGACAGCTCGAGGTTGCGTCGGGTCGCGGCGTCGATTTCCATAACTGCCCCCGCGCTGCCCGGTGGCGGCAGGCGACGCGGCCGGGACAGGCGCGGCATCCGGTCGACCTGGGTCAGGGCGAGATAATCGAACAGCGCGCCGGCCGCCGCGATCTCGGCACGGCCGGGCTCGCCGAAGGCATCCAGTGTTCCCACGCCATAGGTCTCGGTCAGCCGGGCTTCCGCGTTCACCGAATCAAACCGGCTGGCGGGCAGCGGCGTCAGCGTGTCGCGCACCTCGTCCCACAGGGGCCGGAACTCGGGTGCGTCAAGCAGCCGGTCCGGCACCAGGATTTCGCCCGGCGCGACCCGGGCCAGGGCCGCCGCCAGCAGATTCACACCTCCCGCCGCGGGAATGGGCTGCATCCAGACTTCGCCGGTCGACATGTCGAGCCAGGCGAGCCCGAACGCGCCGCGCACATCCGCGCAGGCCGCGAGATAATTGTGCCGCCGGGAGTCCAGCAGCGTGTCTTCGCTCAGGGTGCCGGGCGTGATCACCCGCACGACATCCCGGCGCACGATCGATTTCGATCCGCGCTTCCTCGCCTCGGACGGGTCCTCCATCTGTTCGCACACGGCGACGCGGTGCCCGGCGCGGATCAGACGCGGCAGATACTGCTCGGCGGCATGCACCGGAACGCCGGCCATGGGCACGGGCTCGCCATTCTGCTGCCCGCGCGACGTCAGCGCGATATCCAGCGACGCGGCGGCGGCCACGGCGTCATCGAAAAACAACTCGTAAAAATCGCCCATCCGGAAAAACAACAGGCAGTCGGGATAGGATTCCTTGGCCGCATGCCACTGGGCCAGCATCGGCGACGCGGCGGCGGCAGACTTGATGGGGTCTTCGGAGGCGGGGGCGGAACCTGACATGGCGATACCCCATCATATACGCCGCACAGGGCCCGGCCAAAAGCCCCAGACCGCACGAAGGTCGGTATTCGCGACAGCGTTGCTTGACGCGCAACGGGGACAGGGTTCACGCTCCGTCAACGGATCGCGTATTGGCAAACATAACTGGCGAGAGACATGGCTGATAAACCCGCTGATAAGTCCAGGGGCGAACAACGCAAACTGTCCCAGCTCGACATCGATTCCCTGCACATGCACAGGACCGGAAAACCGGGCAAAATCGAGATCAACCCGACGAAACCACTGACCACCCAGCGCGATCTGTCGCTCGCTTATTCACCCGGCGTGGCGGCGCCCTGCGTGGAAATTCACGCCAATCCGGACGACGCCTACGACTACACAGCGCGGGGCAACCTGGTCGCGGTGATCTCGAACGGTACCGCGGTGCTCGGCCTGGGCAATATCGGGGCGCTGGCGTCCAAACCGGTGATGGAAGGCAAGTCCGTGCTGTTCAAGCGCTTCGCCGACATCGACGCCATGGATCTCGAAGTCGAGAGCGAGGACGTCGACGAGGTGATCAACTGTGTGCGCCTCCTGCGGCCCACATTCGGCGGTATTAATCTCGAGGACATCAAGGCACCCGAATGCTTCATCATCGAGCAGCGTCTGCGCGAGACCATGGACATCCCGGTTTTCCACGACGACCAGCACGGCACGGCCATCGTGTCCCTGGCCGGGCTGATCAATGCCCTCGATCTGACCAACCGCGACATCAAGGACATCAAGCTTGTGGTCAACGGGGCCGGCGCGGCCGCCATCGCATGCATCGAATTGATCAAGGCGATGGGCTTGCCCCATGAGCAGGCCATTCTGTGTGACAGCCGGGGCGTGATCTACCAGGGCCGGACCGACGGCATGAACCAGTGGAAATCGGCCCATGCGGTGACCACCGACGCGCGCACCCTAGAAGAGGCCATGGTCGGCGCGGATGTGTTTTTCGGCGTGTCCGTCGCCGGATCGGTGACCAAGAAGATGGTCAAATCGATGGCGAAGAACCCCATCATCTTCGCGATGGCCAATCCGGATCCGGAGATCACCCCGGAAGACGTAAGGGCGGTACGCGACGATGCCATCGTCGCGACGGGCCGCTCGGACTATCCCAACCAGGTCAACAATGTGCTGGGCTTTCCCTACATCTTCCGTGGCGCACTCGACGTGCGCGCGCGGACCATCAATGACGAGATGAAGATCGCCTGCGCCGAGGCCCTCGCCGAGCTGGCCCGCGAAGACGTGCCCGACGAGGTCGACGCCGCCTATCCGGGCGAACATCTGGTCTACGGGCCCGACTACATCATCCCGGTGCCGTTCGACCCCCGGCTGATCGAATTCATCCCGCCGCGCATTGCCCAGGCGGCGATGGACTCCGGGGTGGCGCGAAAACCTATCGAAGACATGGAGGAATACCGGCAAACCCTGGCCCGGCGCCTCGACCCGACCTCGTCGGTGATTCAGGCGACATTCGAAGCGGTGCGCACGAACCCGCGCCGGGTCGTTTTTGCCGAAGGCGAATCCGAGCGGGTGATTCGCGCGGCCATCGCTTTCCGCAATGCCGGGCTCGGCGAACCCATTCTCATTGGCCGTGAAAGTGTCGTACGCCGGCGCATCGAAGATCTCGGCATCACCGGCATCGAGGAGTTGCGCGTCCACAACGCCGCCCTGGCCGAGGATCGCGAAGCCTATATCGAATTCCTCTACGGCCGCCTGCAGCGCCAGGGTCTGATGCACCGGGACTGCGCACGCATCGTGAACCAGAACCGCAATGTCTTCGCCTCCTGCATGGTCGCATTGGGGGCGGCCGACGTCATGGTCACCGGCCTGTCGCGCCGCTTCTACACCTGCTTCAAGGATGTCCGGCGGGTGTTCGACGCGGTGCCGGGCGAGCAAATATTCGGGCTGTCGATGCATGTGTTGCGCAACCGCACGCTCTTCATCGCCGACACCTCCGTCCATGAACGGCCCGAACCCGAGGTGATGGCGGATATCGCGACCCAGGCCGCGGCCAAGGCACGACAGATGGGCAGCGAGCCGCGGGTCGCGTTCCTCAGCTACTCGAATTTCGGCAACCCTCCCTTCGACCTCACGGAGCGGTCACGCGAGGCGGTTCGCGTCCTCGACGAGCGCGGCGATGCCGACTTCGAATATGAAGGCGAGATGACCCCCGACATCGCGCTGGATTCCGATTTGCGCGAACGCTACTACCCGTTCAGCCGCCTGACCGGTCCCGCCAATGTGCTGGTCATGCCCGGGCTCCACTCCGCGCATATCGCATCACGTTTGATGCAATCACTCGAAGTCGGCACCGCGTTGGGGCCGATGCTGATGGGGCTCGAAAAGCCTGTCGAAATTGTCCACATGAACGCGACGGTAAATGAACTGGTGAACGCCTCGGCATTCGGCGCCTACGAATCCATCCGCCGCGAAACGGACGCCAAACCGAAACGCCCACGCAAGCGCGCGAAGAAGTAGGTGCATTACTAGCTTCCCGGTCTTCTCGCTTGCGCAGCGAAGGCAACCCGGCGCCAACATGTTAGAATTGTCGACACGCGTCCTGGGATTGTCCGACAGAAACGACTGATGACACCGAAAACCAATCATCTGCTTGCGGCGGCCCTCTGCCTTGGCCTGCCGGGAACCATCGCACTGATCGCGCTGATCGCCGTTGACCGGCTTTCCCTCGGGCCCGGGCTCATCGCCATCGCCTTCGTCGTTGGCGGCACGGCGGTGCTGGTCTTTCGTCCCTTGTCCCGGTTGCGACAGCTCGGCAACCGCCTCGAAGGGCTCATCGACCTGCCGCCCGAATCCGCTGCCGAGGCCGGCCAGCCCGACGATACAGGTGCCATTGGTGATGTGGCCGCCGCGCTGTTTCGGCTGGAACGCAGCTGGGGACGCGACCGCAAGCAACTGCGTGACGGCCTCCAGGCCGCCCAGTTGTTGTTCGACGCGCTGCCGGACCCACTCGTCACGCTCGATGCCCAGGCGCGGCTCGTCTACGCGAACGCCGCAGCCCGTAAGCTGCTGGAGGGCCGCCACGGCGTCAATGATCTGGCCGGGCGCGACCTTTCGGCCGTTATTCGCCAGCCTGGCATTCTGCAGGCCGTGACCGACGTCCTGGGTGGCATGTCCACGCGAACCGTCGAGTTCACATTCACCGACCGGGTCGATCAGTCCTTCGAGGCTCGGGTCGAACCCATTCGCGCGAACGCCTCAAATGACGACGACGCCCGCGCGCTGATCCTGATGCGCGACGTCACGGCGTTGCGGCGCGGCGAGCAGATGCGCGCCGATTTCGTGGCCAATGTCAGCCATGAGCTGCGCACCCCCCTGACATCCCTCGTCGGTTTCATCGAAACCCTGCGCGGCCCCGCAAAGGACGACCCCGCGGCCCAGGCGCGCTTCCTCGATCTGATGGACACCCAGTCCACCCGCATGACGCGGATCGTCAACGATCTGTTGTCCCTGTCGCGGATCGAGATGAACGAGCACACACCCCCCCGTGACGCCGTGAACCTCAAACAGACCATCGCGACCGTGGCCGACCTGCTGGCCCCGCAGATGCGCGCGCGCGATGTCAGTATCGAGCTCTCGCTCGACGCCCTCGACCGGCCGGTGGTGGGACAGGCCGAGGAACTTACCCAGCTGTTCCAGAACCTGATCGAGAATGCGATCAAGTACGGACGTACCGGGAGCGTCGTGCGGGTAGAGGCCACGGTCCGGGACGGCGTCGCCAGCGTGTCGGTCATCGATAAGGGCGAAGGCATCCCGCGCGAGCATATTCCGCGGCTGACCGAGCGGTTTTACCGGGTCGACACGGCCCGGTCGCGCGAACTCGGCGGCACCGGCCTCGGCCTTGCCATCGTCAAGCACATCGCCAACCGGCATCGCGGTGAGCTGTCCATTCAGAGCGAACCCGGCGAAGGCAGCGCCTTTACCGTGACATTGCGCATGCGCCGCGACGCCGACACGGCGGCCTGACGCCGCCCCACAGGCCACGGCGCGCCCTCGACGCGTTGGCATGCGGGTTATCCCCAGCCGCCGATCATGTCACGAAACTGAAACATTACTGTCATACACCCATCTTCTGACGGCCCTATGTTCGCGCCTGCAAACGGACCGGGATTTCCCCGCCGCGCGCAAAACATCGTTCCATCCACGAATTCATCCTCAGGAGAGGCATCCGTGAAAATCAAAACTCTGACCCTCGCAGCAGCGATCACCGTCGGTATGGTCGGCGCCGCCGAAGCCCGCGACCAGATTCGCATCGTCGGATCGTCCACCGTGTTCCCGTTCTCGACCGCCGTCGCGGAACAATTCGGCAAATCATCCAGCTTCTCGACCCCGGTCGTTGAAAGCACCGGCACCGGCGGCGGCATGAAGCTGTTCTGTTCCGGCGTCGGTGAGGACCATCCCGACATGACCAACGCGTCGCGGCGCATGAAGAAGTCCGAGTTCGAGGCCTGCACCAAGAACGGCATCGACATCACGGAAGTCCAGGTCGGCTTCGACGGTATCGTGATCGCCAACGCCAAGAGCGGCCCCGACATCAGCCTGAGCCTCGAGCAGGTCTTCCTGGCCCTCGCCGCGGAAATCCCCCAGGGCGGCAAGCTGGTCGCGAACCCCAACAAGATGTGGTCCGATATCGACCCGTCTCTGCCGGCCCAGAAGATCGAAGTGCTCGGACCGCCGCCGACCAGCGGCACCCGCGATGCGTTTGTCGAAATCGCCATGGAAGGCGGCTGCAAGACGCTCGCCGGCGCCAAGGAACTCGGCCTCGCGAATAAGGCCTGCCACGCGGTGCGTGAAGACGGTGCCTTCATCGAAGCGGGCGAGAACGACAATCTGATCGTCCAGAAACTCGAGGCGAACCCGAATGCCTTCGGCATCTTCGGCTTCAGCTTCCTCGACCAGAACGCCGACAAGCTCAAGGGTGCGACGGTTGACGGCACCATGCCGGAGTTCGAGGAAATTGCCGCCGGCAACTATCCCGTCTCGCGCTCGCTCTTCTTCTATGTGAAGCAGCAGCATGTGGGCGTCATCCCCGGCATCAAGGAGTTCGTCACGGAATTCACCAGCGAGAATGCCTGGGGTCCCGACGGATACCTGATCGGCAAGGGTCTGATCCCGCTGCCTGACGCCGCACGTGCCGCGATGGCAAAGCAGGCGCAGGGCCTGCAGCCCCTGTCCATGTAAGTCCCATCCCGACCCACCGGCACCCTCGGGTGCCGGTGGTTTTTCCGACCCCGGAATCATTCCCGAGCAGCGCCTGAATTCATGAACACCCTTATCCTTATTATTGTGCTGCTTGGCCTCACGACCTTTGCCTACCGCTATGGCCGCCGCAAGGCGCTCGCGAGTGTCGAAGGCAGCGTCGCAAACCTCCATTCTCTTCCGTCCTACCATGGCGCCTATGTCGCCCTTTGGTGCGGGCTGCCCGCGCTGATCGTCGTCGCACTGTGGCTGATGCTGCAAACGGACATGGTCGAACGCCTGGTCCTTTCGGGAATCGCCGACGGCATCGCCGGCATGTCCGAGGGTCAGATCAGCCTGCTCCTCAGCGATATCCGCAACCTCGCGACCGGCGACATCACAACGCGGAGCCCGAGCCCGATGGTGCTGGCTGCCGCCGAGCGATATGTCGAGCTGCAACGGCTGGGATTCGCGCTGATGACCGGCGCGGCCGTGATCCTCACATCCGGCGGCCTCTATTTCGGCCTCAGGGCCATCCAGCCGGCCCTGCGCGCCCGGCCCCAGGTCGAGCGCATCGTCCGCGGCCTTCTGTTCATCGCCTCGGTCATCGCCATTCTGACGACCATCGGGATCGTCCTGTCGCTGATGTTCGAATCCAACCGTTTTTTCGGGCAGGTCAATCCGCTGGAGTTCCTGTTCGGCCTGAACTGGAGCCCACAGACGGCCCTGCGCGCCGACCAGGTCGGTGGCTCGGGTGCCTTCGGTGCGGTGCCGGTCTTCGCCGGCACGCTATTGATAACGGTGATCGCGATGATCGTCGCCGTGCCCATCGGACTGATGGCCGCCATCTACATGGCAGAATATGCCAGCCCGACCACCCGCTCCCTGATCAAGCCGGCGCTCGAGATCCTCGCGGGCATCCCGACAGTCGTCTACGGGTTTTTCGCCGCCCTCACGATCGGGCCGCTGTTCCGCGGTCTCGGTGAATCGGTCGGCCTGCCGGTCGCCTCGGAAAGCGCGCTTGCTGCCGGTCTGGTGATGGGCGTGATGATCATTCCCTTCGTTTCATCTCTCTCGGACGATGTCATCAATGCCGTCCCCCAATCCCTGCGCGACGGCTCCCTGGCTCTCGGCGCCACCCATTCCGAAACGATCCGCCGGGTCATTCTGCCCGCATCGCTCCACGGCATCGTGGGGGCCGTCCTGCTCGCGGTCAGCCGCGCCATTGGCGAGACAATGATTGTTGTCATGGCCGCCGGCCTGTCCGCCAATCTGACGGCCAACCCGCTGGAGGCCGTCACCACGGTCACGGTCCAGATTGTCACCCTGCTGGTCGGCGATCAGGAATTTGACAGCGCCAAGACCCTCGCCGCCTTCGCGCTCGGCCTGGTGCTCTTCCTGGTCACACTGGCGCTCAACATCGTCGCCCTGCGTGTGGTGCGTAAGTATCGAGAAGAATATGACTGATTTCATCGCCGACCGAGCGGCCACCCGCAAACCCGATTTCTCCAACGCCCATCTGCGCAAGCGATACCGGGCCGAGGCGCGATTCAAGCTCTATGGCATCGCCGCGATCGTGGCGGCGCTGGGCATGCTCGCCTTCCTGCTCGGCTCGATTGTCATGACCGGCTCGAGCGCCTTCACCCAGACCGAAATCGCGCTGGACGTGACCCTCGACCGGGCCCAGATCGACCCGAACGGCACTCTCGACCCCGAGGTTCTCGCCAAAGGCAACTATCGCAAGATCGTGCGTGACGCGATACGCGCCCAGTTCCCCGATGTCTCGGGCCGGCGAGACCTGCGCGAACTTTACAGGCTCGTCTCCACGGGTTCGGATTTCACCCTGCGGCAGATCGTCGAGACGGATCCGGGCCTGATCGACACGACACAAACCATCTGGTTCAAATCTTCCGCCGACATCGATCAGCTCAACAAGGGCGCGATCCCACGCGATGTGGTCGAGAGCGACCGGCGGGTGAGCGACGCGCAGATCGGCTGGTTCGACAAGCTCAGCGCGGACGACCGGACTCGCCGCTCCTTCAACACCACCTTCTTTACCTCGGGCGACAGCCGCGAACCCGAACAGGCCGGTGTCCTGGGGGCCGTCGTCGGCACCACCCTAACCCTGGTGGTGACGCTCATTCTGTCATTCCCCATCGGTGTCATGTCCGCGGTCTATCTCGAAGAATTCGCGCCGAAGAATCGATGGACCGACCTGATTGAGGTGAACATCAACAATCTCGCCGCGGTGCCATCGATCGTCTTCGGCCTGCTGGGCCTTGCCGTGTTCCTGAATTTCTTCGAGCTCCCGCGCTCCGCGCCGCTCGTCGGCGGGCTCGTGCTAGCGCTGATGACCCTGCCGACCGTGATCATTGCCGGGCGGGCCGCGCTGCAGTCGGTGCCGCCGTCCATCCGCGAGGCGGCGCTGGGGGTCGGCGCGTCACCCCTGCAGACGGTCTCGCACCATGTCCTGCCCCTGGCGATGCCCGGTATCCTGACCGGGACGATCATCGGCATGGCCCGCGCGCTGGGCGAGACCGCGCCGCTGCTGATGATCGGCATGGTCGCCTTCATCGTCGATATCCCGCGCAGCTTCACCGATGCCGCCACAGTCCTTCCCGTTCAGGTCTTCCTCTGGGCCGATGCCCCCGAGCGCGCCTTTGTCGAACGAACATCGGCCGCGATCATGGTGTTGCTGGCCTTCCTAATCCTGATGAACCTCGCCGCCGTACTTCTGCGGCGGAAATTAGAAAGGCGGTGGTAGTATGACCGAGGCATTTCATGTTGAGAATAATCCACAGCCGGTCGAAGAAAGCGTATCTGGTATGAGCGAAGCAGTTGAAGCGGGGATGCCCGAGGTGGACGCGGCGCACGCGCCCACGAAAGTTAAGGCCGACAATGTCGATGTCTTCTATGCCGAGAAACAGGCGCTGTTCGACGTCTCCCTCGACGTCCCGGAGAATCAGGTCACCGCGCTGATCGGACCCTCGGGCTGCGGCAAGTCGACATTCCTGCGCTGTATCAACCGGATGAACGACACCATCCCGATTTGCCGTGTGACGGGCGATATCACGATCGACGATCAGGATATCTACGATCCGGCGATCGACGTCGTGCAGCTTCGGGCCCGGGTCGGCATGGTCTTCCAGAAGCCCAACCCCTTCCCGAAGTCGATCTACGAGAATGTCGCCTACGGCCCGCGGATCCATGGCATGGCCCAGGGCAAGGCCGACATCGACGTCCTGGTCGAATCGAGCCTGCAGCGTGCCGGCCTCTGGAACGAGGTCAAGGATCGCCTGAGTGAATCCGGCACAAGCCTCTCCGGCGGCCAGCAGCAACGCCTGTGTATCGCCCGCGCCATCGCGGTTAATCCCGACGTCATCCTGATGGACGAGCCCTGTTCGGCCCTCGACCCGATCGCGACGGCACGGATCGAGGAGCTGATGGACGAGCTGCGCCAGAATTACACGATCGTGATCGTGACCCATTCGATGCAGCAGGCCGCGCGGGTCAGCCAGCGCACCGCCTTCTTCCATCTCGGATACCTGGTCGAGTCCGGCGCGACGGAGATGATCTTCACCAACCCCGAAGATAAACGAACCCAGGACTACATCACGGGTCGGTTCGGTTAATCCGAAACCGCAACAGACAACGGAGTGGACCCGATGGCCACCGAACATATTGTCACTTCCTTCGACGAGGAACTCAGCCGGTTGAGCGACCTCCTGAGCCGCATGGGCGGCCTCGCCGAATCCCAGCTCGAGAACGCCATAGAGGCGCTGCAGAAGCGCGATTCTTCGCGAGCCGAAGACGCGATCGATAATGATCACCGAATCGACGATCTGCATGTGGAGATCGACGAAATGGCGATCCGCCTCCTGGCCCTGCGCCAGCCGATGGCGACCGATCTGCGCCACATCGTGACCGCGCTGAAGGTCGCGCCGATCGTCGAGCGGATCGGTGATTATTCGAAGAACGTCGCCAAGCGCACCATCGCGCTCAACCAGATGCCGCCGGTGAAGCCGCTCTTCACCATCCCGCGCATGGGGCGCCTGGTGCGTGAAATGATCAAGGATGTGCTCGACGCCTTCTCGAACAACGATGTCGCGATGGCACGTGAGGTCTGGGCCCGGGACAAGGAAGTCGACGATATGTACGACAGCCTGTTCCGCGAACTGCTCACCTACATGATGGAGGATGCGCGCAACATTACCGCCTGCACCCATCTGCTGTTCGTCGCGCGCAACATCGAACGGATCGGCGATCTCGCAACGAATATCGCCGAGCTCATTCACTACCAGGTCGAGGGCCGCGCGCTCGATGAGGTTCGTCCCAAGGCGGACGAATCCAGCGTCGCCGTGGTTGAGCCCCATTGAACGCCCCGGCGAGGATCCCCGTGAACAGCCTGAAACCCAACGTCCTGATCGTCGAAGACGAGCCGCCGCTCGTCGAGCTGCTCTCCTACAATCTGGAGAAGGCCGGCTTCCGCGCGCAGATCGCCCGTGACGGCGACGAGGCCATGCTGGCGGTGGAGGAACACAAGCCCGACCTGATCCTGCTCGACTGGATGCTGCCCTATGTGTCGGGCATCGAGATTTGCCGCCGCATCCGGCGCAACCCAGATACGCGCGACCTGCCAATCATTATACTCACCGCACGCGGCGAGGAAGATGACCGCATCCGCGGGCTCGACGCCGGGGCCGACGACTATGTGGTCAAACCCTTTTCGCCGAGCGAACTCATCGCCCGGGTCCGGGCGGTTCTGCGACGCACCCGCCCGGCCTTCGACAAGGACCTTCTGACCTATGGCGACATCGCCATGGACATGACGACCCATCGGGTCAGCCGGGCCGACGCGCCGGTGGAGCTGGGGCCGACAGAGTTTCGGCTTCTGCACTTCCTGTTGGAGCATCCCGGCCGCGTCTTTTCGCGCGAGCAACTGCTCGATTCGGTCTGGGGCCATGACACCTATATCGAACCCCGCACCGTCGATGTGCATATTCGGCGCCTGCGCAAGGCCATGAACCTGCCCGGCACGGACGACCTCATCCGAACGGTCCGGTCCGCAGGCTACGCCCTCGACCTCAAAAACGAGTACGCCTAGCCCAACACCTCGTCCACGTCGGCAAGCGGCAGGCCCAACGCCTCGGCGACCGCGCCGTGGGTCACCGCCCCGGTCACCACACTCAAGCCCCCACGAAGACCCGCATCGTCACGCAGCGCCTGACGGTATCCCTTGTCGGCCAGCGCCAGCGCATAGGGCAGGGTTGCGTTGTTGAGCGCAGCCGTTGACGAACGCGCCACAGCCGCCGGCATATTCGTCACGCAATAATGCACGACCTCGTCGACAATATAGGTGGGATCGTCATGGGTGGTGGGCCGCGAGGTCTCAAAACACCCGCCCTGATCGATCGCGATATCGACGACCACCGCGCCCCGCCGCATCCGCCGGACCGTGTCTGCGGTCAGCAGCTTGGGTGCGGCCGCGCCCGGCACCAGGACCGCGCCAATCACAAGATCCGCGTTCAGCGCGTAGCGTTCGACCGCATCGACCGTCGAATAAATCGTGTTGAGGGTCGGGCCGAACTGCATGTCCAGTTCACGCAACCGGTCGAGGGATCGGTCCAGCACCGTGACCTTCGCCTCCATGCCCATCGCCATGCGCACGGCGTTGGTGCCGGACACGCCGCCGCCGATGACCAGCACATCGGCCGCCTCCACACCGGGCACGCCACCCATCAGAACGCCCCGCCCGCCCGCTTCCTTTTCCAGGTAATGGGCGCCGACCTAGACTGACATGCGGCCCGCCACCTCGCTCATCGGCGCCAGCAGCGGCAGCCCGCCAAGCCGGTCGGTCACGGTCTCATAGGCGATGGCCACCGCCCCCGCGTCGATCAGGGCCCGGGTGACCTCGCGCTCCGCGGCGAGATGCAGGTAGGTGAACAGAATCTGGCCGTCACGCAGCAGGCCAAATTCCTCGTGCTGGGGCTCCTTGACCTTGACGATCATTTCCGCCGCGGCGAACACCGCTGCCGCGTCCGGCGCGATTTGTGCACCGGCCGCCACATAGTCCTCGTCGGCAAAGTTTGCGCCCAGCCCCGCTTCGGTCTCGACCAGCACCTGATGGCCGTGGTGTACCAGGTCGCGCACCGAGGCCGGGGTGAGCCCAACACGATATTCCCGATTCTTGATTTCTCGCGGCACGCCAATCAGCATCTTCGTATCCCATCGTATCTGTTATTGGTTCGGTCGCAATTTCGACTCATGTCCGACAGTATATTTGGGGTGCCTGTCCCACATCCCCAGTAAAGATCGCTTGAGCCATGCGCCAGACCCGACTCCGCCATACCACATCCCGCCTGCTCGCCCCGGCGTTCATCGGGACAATTTTGGCGCTGTCCGGGACGGCCCCGGCCAAGGCCGCCCCCGAAGGCGCCATCGCCATGCTTGGGGCGACAAAATATACCGCCGATTTCACCCACTTCGATTATGTGAATCCCGATGCGCCGAAGGGCGGCAGCCTGCGCCTGCACGCCATCGGCAGCTTCGATTCCCTCAACCCCTACATCGTCAAGGGCAAGCCGGCGGCAGGGCTGCACAACGGCTTCGGGATCTACTTCGAGACCCTGGCCAAGCGCAGCCGCGACGAGCCGTTCTCCCTCTACGGGCTGCTCGCAGAGACCATCGAGACACCACCCGACCGCGCCTGGGTAGAGTTTACGCTGCGTGCCGAGGCGCGGTTCTCGGACGGTAGCCCCGTCACGGTGGACGACGTCATCTTCAGCTGGGAGACCCTCAAGGCCAAGGGCAGCCCGAACGCAAGGGCCACCTGGGCGCGCGTGATCACGGCGGCGGAGACCGGCCCCCGGCGAGTGCGATTCACCTTCGTCGACAATCGCGACCGTGAGTTGCCGATGCTGATTGCCGGCTTCATGCCGATCCTGTCGAAGGCCTGGTGGCAGGACCGCATCTTCGATGCGACGACGCTGGAGCCGCCCCTGGCGAGCGGGCCCTATACAATTGCTTCGGTCGATCCGGGCCGAAGCCTGGTCTTCGCGCGGAACCCTGACTATTGGGGAGCAGATCTGGCGGTGAACCGTGGACAGTATAATTTCGACGACGTCCGGTTCGACTATTTCCGCGATTCCGCGGTCGCGCTCGAGGCCTTCAAGGCCGGCGACTACGACTTCCGCTTCGAAGGCGATGCGGCACGCTGGGCCACCCAGTACGACATTCCCGCCGCGGCAACCGGCGCGGTCGAACTCGACGTACTGCAGACGGGCCTCCCGTCGGGTTTGAATGCGCTCGCCTTCAACCTGCGGCGGGAGAAATTCGCCGACATTCGGGTGCGCAAGGCGCTGACCCTCGCCTTCGATTTCGAATGGCTCAACAAAACCCTTTTGCATGACGGCTACAAGCGCACCCAAAGCATGTTCTCCGGCTCCGACATGGCGCCCGAGGGTGCGCCCGAGGGGGCCGAGCTGGCGCTGCTTGAACCGTGGCGCGGCAAGATCCCCGACGCGGTGTTCGGGCCGCCCTACACACCGCCGATGACGAACGGGTCAGGGCGGCCCCGGGCCAACCTCAAGCGTGCAGCCGAGCTTCTCACGGCTGCCGGTTGGCGGATCGAAAACGATAGCCGCATCGATTCAGCCGGCAACAGCTTCCGAATCGAGATCACCATCCGCCAGCCCTCCAACGAACGTATCGCGCTCGCCTACGGGCGCAACCTGAAGCGCCTCGGGATCACCACGACCGTCCGGCTGGTCGAATCCGCCCAGTTCCAGGGGCTGATCGATTCCTATGATTTCGACATGGTCTTCGGCTTCTGGGGGGTCACCCTGTCACCGGGCAACGAGCAGCAGAATTACTGGAGTTCAAAAACCGCCGAGCAGCCCGGCGGGCGGAACTGGGCGGGCGTCGCAGATCCGGCAATCGACGCCATGATCGCCGCCCTGGGTGAGGCGCGCGATCGCGCAGAGCTCGTCGCCGCAGCCCGGGCCCTCGACCGGATCCTGATGTGGAACCACTATGTGATGCCGCTCTACCACGACGCTGGGCAGCGCATTGCCTATTGGACGCGGATCGGCCGCCCGGTGACCGTGCCGGTCTACGGGCTCCGGCTGGAGACCCTGTGGCACAAGCCAGGCTCGGGAAACTAGGTCAGCCGCTTCACCCGCCGAGGCGCGCGGCGACCAGCTCGGCCAGATTGGCCTGCGGGCGCGGGCCGACATGGTCGATCACCTCGGCTGCCGTGATGGCGCCGATGCGCGCACAGGTTGCCAGATCGCGGCCCCGGGTCAGGCCAGACAGGAAGCCCGCGGCAAACTGATCCCCGGCGCCCGTCGTATCGATCACCTGCGACACCGGGGCGGCATCGACAACGTGAACCTCGTCCCCCGACACGACCACGACGCCCTTCTCCGATCGCGTAAGGGCGGCGATGCGACAATCTTCGCGAACATGCTGAAGGGCGCTGTCGAAGTTCTCGACCTGGTAGAGCGACATGATCTCGTCTTCGTTGGCGAAAAGCACATCAACATGCTCGCGAATGAAACCGAGGAACGAATCCCGATGGCGATCGACGCAGAACGGGTCCGACAGGCTGAGCGCGACCAGCCGTTTGTTGGCGGCGGCGAGCGCCGCGGCCTTCAGGAAAGCCGCCTTGGCTTCCTCCCGGTCCCAGAGATAGCCCTCGAGATAGGTCACCTGCGCGCGCGCGATCAGGTCGGCGTCGATATCATCGGGGTCCAGATTCACGCTCG
Source organism: Pseudomonadota bacterium (assembly GCA_027618305.1). Taxonomy (GTDB): domain Bacteria; phylum Pseudomonadota; class Alphaproteobacteria; order UBA6615; family UBA6615; genus UBA8079. The sequence continues at coordinate 8,751 of JAQCFD010000001.1, read as the reverse complement.
CGCCGAGAAACGTGTTCATCGTGCGCTGGGCGTCCGGCGTGATGAGGATCAGGCAGCGCGCGGTCGGCGGGCCGTCGGTCGCGGCCGGGGTTGTGAACTCCGCACCGACCGCGCGGATATCGTGGGCGAAGATATCGCCGAGCTGATCATCGCGAACCTTGCCGATAAACGCACAGTGCGCGCCCAGCGAGGCGAGCCCCGCCGCGGTGTTGCCGGCGGACCCGCCCGACGTCTCGATCCCCTGGGGCATCGCCGCATAAAGCGCCTCGGCCTGATCGGCATCGATCAGGGCCATGGTGCCCTTGACCATGCCGTGCTGCTCGATCACGGCATCATCGGTCTGGGCCAGCACATCAACAATCGCGTTGCCGACGCAGACAACATCGAGCGCGCGATCGGCGGTGTTGGAATCAGTCATGGAAACTCCGGGGCAAATTGGGGAAACGAGATGGCTCAGGAATGAGGCGCGCGAGTATAGCGGCGCCAGATGCTCAGGCAATCCACGAAACCAGCGGTTTTCGTGCTTTTGGATGGCGTTTGCACAGATGAGACGGTAAGACAAAGAACCATGATTTCAGCATTCTTCAAGGCGCTCAGCGACCTCGGCGATCCGCGCATGCGTTCGGTTCTGTGGCAATCGATCGGCCTCAGCCTCGTCACCGCGATACTCTTGTGGAGCGGCCTGACCTGGTTGCTGTCGAGCACCGAACTGATCGGTGACGTGCCGTTCGTCGGTGGCTGGCTCGAAACCGCCGTGGACTGGCTCGGCTCGATCGCCGTGTTCGCGCTCGTCATCTTGCTGCTGCCCGCATTTCTGGGGATTTACGCCGGCTTCTATATCGAGACGATCTGCCGGGCCGTCGAGGCCCGCCACTACCCCCATCTGGCGACGGCGCGCAATCAATCGATCATGGAGGCTGTTGTCACAGGCCTGAAGTTCGGCGTCCTGCTGATCGTGTTTAACCTGTTTCTTTTGATATTCATCTTCTTCCCGCCGATCTATTTCGTCCTCGGTTGGGTGGTAAACGGCCACCTGCTGGGCCGTGAGTATCTGGAAATGGTCGGTTTTCGTCGCATGTCCCCCAGGCAACTGCACGGATACCGGCACAAAAAGCGCGGCCCGATCTTCATGTCCGGCCTGATGCTGGCGGTGATTGCCTCAATCCCGGTCGTGAATCTGATCCTGCCTTTGTTCGGAACTGCCATGATGTTGCACATTTTCGAAGAAACCCGGGAACTGGAATCAGTAAATATTATTGTATAACAATACACTAAACAATTTTGTGGACAGTTTGATATAAACGCGATATCCAAGCGTCTGAGACTCTATATATTCTCGGGTGCGGATGATGGTTACCGTGCCCGTTTGGCGATTCTGGGGTCAATACGGGGGGCGCAACAATGAGCGCAGATGCCGAAGACACCGACAAAAATGCGGGCAATAACGCCGACGCGCGGCCGGAACTCGATCTGAGTTTCCTCGACCGCCAGCCGGCACGCGCAACCGATATTCCCAACCTCAGGGATCGTCTCGAGCGCCCCGACGACACCGACCCCCGACGGATATCGGAGAACAAAACCCTGACGGTCGGTCGCGATATCTCCCTCAAGGGTGACATCACCGAATGTGATTCCCTGATCGTTGAGGGGCGCATTGAAGCCAGGCTGGATTGTGCGCGGGCGCTGGAAGTTTCACGCGGCGGTCGGTTCGACGGCAGCGCCAAGGTCGAGACCGCCATCATCAGTGGCCGGTTCGACGGCGATCTCGACGTATCGCGCGCGCTGCGCATCACGGCGACGGGAAAAGTAACCGGTACGGTGTCCTACGGGCGCCTCGAAATCGAGAATGGCGGGGAAGTGGATGGCGATGTTTCGATTCATCACTAAGCTGGCCGGCCATGGCGGCACGAATACGGCCGACGGCCCGTCACGCATTGCGATCCTGTCTGCAGCAGGAATCACCTTGCTGGTAACGATCTTCTTCTTTTCGGCCTGACATCATGAACCTGCGCGGCGCATTCACGCTGGCAGCCCTGCTGACACTCAGCGCCTGTGCCGGCGCATCTGTGCCCGCGCCGGCCGAGCGGCAAACCGCCACCCCGCCGCCGGCCCGTGTGGCCACCACCAACCGGCCCCCGTCCCCCGCGTCGACGGCCCCAAAACTGCGGATATCCGACCTTATCGGCCGTACGGCAGCGCAACTCGACGCGCAGATCGGCGCGCCGGACCTCGTCCGCAGCGAAGGCGAGGGCGAGCTCCGGATATACCGAAACGCGGCTTGCATCCTGCATGTCTTCGCCTATCCGCGCGGCGATGTCCGGCAGGCAACACATATCGAGGCCCGCACGCCCGAGGGTCAGATTGTCGGTGCCGAGGCGGATGACTGTCTGTCGCGGTTCGCCCGGTCTTAAAAACCGGGACTGAAACCCTGGTCCCCCATATCCCCAGGACACGCCCGAGCGGTACCACGGCCCTTAAGCGGTGACCTTCGCCTTGTAATGGCACAGATCCGCGACCACGCACGACATGCAGTCCGGCTTGCGCGCCTTGCACACATAGCGCCCGTGCAGGATCAGCCAGTGATGGGCGTGACGCAGATAGTCGGCCGGCACCCGTTTCATCAGCGCATCCTCGACCTTGCGAACATCCTTGCCCGGCGCCAGGCCCGCGCGGTTCGAGAGCCTGAAGATATGTGTATCGACAGCCATTGTCGGCTCGCCGAAGGCCGTGTTGAGCACGACATTCGCGGTCTTCCGTCCCACCCCGGGCAACGCCTCAAGGGCCGCGCGGTCCGCCGGGACCTCGCCGCCATGCTCGGCCAGCAATTGTGCGCTCAGCGCGATCACATTCTTCGCCTTGTTGCGGAACAGCCCGATCGTTCGGATGTGGCCGATGAGCGCGTCTTCACCCAGCGCCACCATCTTCGCCGGGGTATCAACGGTCTTGAACAACTCGGCCGTCGCCTTGTTCACGCCGACATCCGTCGCCTGCGCCGACAGCACCACGGCGACGAGCAGGGTGTACACGTTCGTGTATTCGAGCTCGGTGGTCGGATGGGGGTTCGCGGCCGACAGGCGGGCGAAGAATTGCTCGATTTCATCTTTGGTCATGCGGGCCATAGCCGCGAAAATAGCCTGTTTCGCATCGCGAGGCAGCCGCTGATCGCACCGGCGGTCACGGGGTGAATACGAGGCGATCACGGGGGCGATCACAAAGCGGCGACTGCGACAAAGCGCATCTTTTCGCGGTCCGCCCCGCGGCCTAGACTTTGGGCATGGATCACGCCCAGCCTGAACCGATTTTCGATGCGGTGCTCTACCCCCATCGCAGCCTGAGCCCGCAAGGGGTTCGGTATCTGCTGTTTGCGATGGCCGGGATGCTGACCCTGGTGGGCCTGTTCTTCGCCGCACAGGGCGCCTGGCTGGTGCTGCCCTTCTTCGGCTGCGAGATCTTGCTGTTCTGGTGGGCGTTTCGCGCCAACGCGCGCGACGGCCGACGGTTCGAACATCTGCGCCTCACCCCCGACGCGCTGACCGTGGCGCGCGTGCGCCCGTCAAACATGTCCGGAAAATCCCGCGAACACCGAAACGAACACCGGTTCGCACCGCCCCACTGGCTGTCGGTCGAACTGACGCCGCGTCCCGGCGGCGACAATGAATTACGGCTGGCGAGCCATGGTCGTTCGCTGAAGGTGGGCGGCTTCCTGACGCCCGAGGAGCGCGACGACCTGGCGACCGCGTTGCGTGCGGCCCTGAAGAAACTGCGCGCGCCCCAGGGCCGAATCGAAACGCTTTCAGACTGAAGCGTCGCGACTAGATGCCGCTCAGACCCAGAACATCCATCATCGAATAGAGGCCCGGCGGCTGCCCGCCGGTCCAGTTCGCCGCGCGCACCGCGCCGCGCGCGAAGATGCCCCGGTCCGTCGCCCGGTGGGTCAGTTCGATGCGTTCTCCCGCGGCGGCAAACACGACGCTGTGCTCTCCCACGACATCGCCGCCCCGCAACGTGGCGAAGCCGATACTGCCGCGCTGCCGTTCCCCGGTGATGCCCTCGCGCGAGAGCACTTTCTCGGAATCGAAATCGACACCGCGCCCGCGCGCCGCCGCCTCGCCCAGGCTCAGTGCCGTCCCCGACGGGGCGTCGACCTTGTGCCGGTGATGCATCTCGACGATTTCGATATCGAAGTCCGGGTCGAGCGCACGCGCCACCCGTTCGGTGATGGCGAACAGGAGGTTCACCCCGCTCGACATGTTCGAGGCCCAGACAACGGGCACCCTGGCGGCGGCCGCATCGAGGGCGGCACGATGCGCAGCCTCCAGGCCGGTCGTGCCCGCGATCAATGCGCAGCCCGCCTCGGCAGCCATGGCGGCATGGGCCGCGGTCGCTGCGGGGACCGTGAAATCGATCACGGCATCGACGCTGGCGAACAGCCCTGGCGTATCGTCGGTGATCGCGACACCACTCTCGCCGACACCCGCCAGGACGCCGGGGTCGGCCCCCAGATGCGACGATCCGGCCACTTCGCTCGCGCCCGCAAGCACGCAGCCATCCGTTTCGGCGACCACGCGCACGAGCATCTGGCCCATGCGCCCGCCAGCGCCGACAATGCCAATTTTTCGTTGATCCACCATCTTCATCCACCTTCATCGGCACGTTGCCGGAATGGCGGAGACCATAGCATTTCACGCGTCGCCGTAAACGCGCGCCGTCGCCGGAATGCTAGTCCTTCAGGTCGTCCCAGAACTCCTTCACCTTGGTGAAGAAGCCTTCGGATTCAGGGCTGTGTTTCGTCGACCCGCCGCCCGCATCCGAGAATTGCTTGAGCAGGTCGCGCTGCTCCTTGGTCAGGTTGACCGGCGTTTCGATCTGCGCCTGCACATACATATCGCCGCGGGCATTCGCGCGCAGGACCGACATGCCCTTGGCGCGGAGCCGGAACTGCTGGCCGGCCTGGGTGCCGGCAGGAATGTTTACCCGCGCACGCGTGCCGTCGATCGTCGGCACCTCGATGGAGCCGCCCAGCGCCGCCGTCGTCATCGGGATCGGCACCCGACACTGGATGTCGGCCCCGTCACGTCGGAAGAACCGGTGAGGCCGGATGGTCACGAAGATGTACAGATCGCCCGGCGGCCCGCCGCGCAGGCCCGCTTCGCCCTCGCCGGCAACGCGGATGCGTGTCCCGTCCTCGATTCCGGCCGGCACATTCACTGACAAGGTCTTTTCCTTATCCATGCGTCCAGCACCACTGCAGGCGCTGCACGGATTGTCGATCACCCGGCCCGCGCCCTGACATGTCGGACAGGTGCGCTCGACCGTGAAGAAACCCTGCTGTGCCCGCACCTTGCCCGCCCCCTGGCAGGACGGACAGGTCACCGGATCGGCGCCGCCGGCCGCACCGGAGCCGTGGCACGAATCGCACGCCGCCGAGGCATTGACCCGCACCCGGGTCTGCTTGCCGGCGAAGGCGTCCTCAAGGCTAACATCCAGATTGTATCGCAAGTCGGAGCCGCGGGTGCTGGCCTGACGGCGCCCGCCCCCACGGCTGCCCATGCCGAACATTTCATCGAAAATATCCGCGAAGCCGCCGCCCGAAAAATCGAAGCCGCCACCACCATGGCCTCCGCCCCCGCCGCCCTCAAAGGCTTCATGCCCATAGCGGTCATAGGCCGCGCGCTTGTCTTCATCCTTCAGGATGTCATAGGCCTGATTGATTTCCTTGAACTGGCGCTCGGCATCCGCATTGTCCGGATTGCGGTCGGGATGCAGCTCCTTGGCGAGCTTGCGATAGGCGCTCTTGAGCGTCGCAGCGTCTGCGCTGCGGTCCACACCTAGAGTCCGGTAGAAATCTTTTTCAGCCATGGACGTTCCCCACCCCTACACCGATGAAGAGGGCCGAACCCGCCAGTGGTCGACGTCAGGACGCCGGACCCGGGTTCGAACCCCTCCGTGCCTCGGTTACGAGGCGGACGACTTGTCCTTGCGGTCGACGTCACCATCATCCTCATCGACTTCTTCGAAGTCAGCGTCGACGATGGTTTCATCTGCCCCGGCGTTCGGGCCTTCATCGCCGTCCGGGCCGCCGTCGGCCATGCCCGATTCCGCGGTCTCCTGATCAGCCTTGTAGATGGCCTCACCGAGTTTCATCGACGACGTCACCAGCGCTTCAAGCTTGGTCTGGATCAGCTCGGCATCTTCTTCCTCAAGCGCCTCCTTGAGTGCCGCGACGTCGTCCTCGATCTCCGCCTTGATCTCGGGGGAGACCTTGTCGCCATGTTCCTCAAGGCTCTTCTCGGTCTGGTGAACGAGCGTCTCGGCCTGGTTCCGGGCCTCGACCGCCGCGCGACGCGCCTTGTCATCCGCGGCATGCTCCTCCGCATCCTTGACCATACGGTCGATGTCGTCGTCGGACAGACCACCCGATGCCTGAATGCGAATTTGCTGCTCCTTGCCCGTGCCCTTGTCCTTGGCGGACACGTTGACGATGCCGTTCGCGTCGATGTCGAAGGTCACCTCGATCTGCGGCACGCCTCGCGGCGCACTGGGAATGCCCACCAGGTCGAACTGGCCCAACACCTTGTTGTCGGCAGCCATCTCGCGTTCACCCTGGAACACACGGATCGTCACGGCCTGCTGGCTGTCCTCGGCCGTAGAGAACACCTGGCTCTTCTTGGTCGGGATCGTCGTGTTGCGATCGATCAGGCGGGTGAAGACACCGCCCAGCGTCTCGATACCGAGCGACAACGGCGTCACGTCGAGGAGCAGCACGTCCTTGACGTCGCCGGCGAGCACGCCCGCCTGGATAGCCGCACCAATGGCAACGACCTCGTCGGGATTGACGCCGCGATGGGGCTCACGGCCGAAGAAGTTCTTCACCGTCTCCAGGATTTTCGGCATGCGGGTCATGCCGCCGACAAGAATGACCTCGTCAATATCGCTCGACTTCAGGCCCGCATCCTTCAGCGCCGCCGCACAGGGATCGACGGTCCGATCGACCAGATCCTCGACCAGCGCTTCGAGCTTCGCCCGGGTCAGCTTGATGTTGAGATGCTTCGGCCCGGCCTGGTCCGCCGTGATAAACGGCAGGTTGACCTCGGTCTGGGTCGAGGCGGAAAGCTCGATCTTCGCCTTCTCGGCGGCCTCCTTGAGGCGCTGCAGGGCGAGCTTGTCCTGGCGCAGATCGATGCTCTGCTCCTTTTTGAACTCGTCGGCGAGATACTCCATGATCCGCGCGTCGAAATCCTCGCCGCCCAGGAACGTGTCGCCATTGGTCGACTTCACTTCGAAGACGCCGTCGCCGATCTCGAGAATGGAAATATCGAAGGTGCCGCCACCGAGGTCATAGACCGCGATCGTGCCCGCTTCCTTCTTCTCAAGGCCATAGGCCAACGCCGCCGCGGTCGGCTCGTTGATGATGCGCAGCACTTCAAGGCCGGCAATCTTGCCCGCGTCCTTGGTGGCCTGACGTTGGGAATCGTTGAAATAGGCCGGCACCGTGATGACGGCCTGCTCGACCTTCTCGCCGAGGAACGTCTCGGCCGTTTCCTTCATCTTCTGGAGGATAAAGGCGCTGATTTCCGACGGGCTGTATTTCTCGCCGTTCGCCTCGACCCAGGCATCGCCATTCTCGCCCTCGACAATCTCATACGGGACCAGGCTCTTGTCCTTGTTCGTCAGCGGATCGTCGAACCGGCGACCGATCAGACGCTTGACGGCAAAGATGGTGTTTTCCGGATTGGTGACAGCCTGGCGCTTCGCGGCCTGGCCGACGAGACGCTCCGAACCTTCGGAGAAAGCCACCATCGACGGCGTCGTGCGCGCGCCTTCGGAGTTTTCGATCACCTTGCCCGTGCCGCCGTCCATAACGGCCACGCAGGAGTTGGTGGTCCCAAGATCGATACCAATTACTTTCGCCATGAGTTCCTCACTTTTCAGCAGACCGGCCCGGCCCAAACGGCACCGGCACAGGCCCCTGTATCTCAAATGGATGGGCTTGCTTCAGAAGCCCTGAACTGTTCGACGCACATATAGGGAGGGTAGAACCGGTCTGCAACCGCTAGGCTGGGGCGATTTCCCCGGCGCACCGCCACTATTTTGCCCTGACACCACATGACGATCATCTCCGCGAGCTACAAGACCGATATTCCGGCGTTCTATGGCGATTGGTTCCGCGCCAGACGCATAGCTGGGTCGTGTGAGGTGCGTAACGCATGGAACGGCAAGACGTTCCGGGTCTCCCTGCGCGATGAGGATTGCAGCGGTTTCGTCTTCTGGACCCGGAACGCGAAGCCGTTTCGCGCGGAACTGGCGCGGACCGCGCGCACCCATCCCTTCGTGGTGCAATACACGGTCACAGGATATCCCCGCGCCCTGGAGAGGTCCGTCGTGGCCGCTGCGACTGCAATCTCGGATATATGTGATATTTCAAACTGTTACGGAAGACAATCGATCGTCTGGCGCTATGATCCGGTGGTGATCACCGACGCCACGCCGGCCACCTGGCATATCGATAACTTTACCCGGCTTGCCGGTGGGCTCGCGGCCAGCGTCGATGAAGTCGTCGTCAGCTTTGCCCAGATTTATCGCAAAACCCGGCGCAACCTCGATCGCGCGGCGCACGACACCGGGAATGGCTGGACCGACCCCGACCTCTCCGCAAAGCAGGGGTTGCTCGGCCGGCTCGACGAAATCGCCGAACAGAACGGCCTGATCCTCTCTCTCTGCGCACAACCTGAATTCGCCGGCGGGCTTACC
>JAQCFD010000062.1 GCA_027618305.1 Pseudomonadota bacterium | reverse complement strand
CCCCCCGCCGATGCCGGCGCGCTCTATCTCGGCGTCTGGAGCTTTGTGCTTTTCACATCGGGTACCGCGTTGTTCATGCCCTATACGGCGATGGGTGCCGAGCTCAGCACGGTCTATCACCAGCGCAGCCGGATATTCCTCTACCGCCATCTGTTTGCCGTGGTTGGCACATTGGGGGCCGCGCTTTTGTTCCTTGTCGCGAACCAGCGTGGCACCGCGTTCTTTCCTGAACGCGATGCGCTGGCGTTGATGGGGCTGGCTGGCCTGCTCCTGCTGCCCATCCCGATCATCGCGACGGCGCTGTTCGTGCGCGAACGCCCCATGCCCGCTAAACGCGCAGGTGGCGATGCGGGCTGGCGATCCGGCATGCGCCTCATGCTGTCCAACAAACCATATTTGCGCATTCTCGCCTGCTATTTCGTCAATGGGATTGCGAACGCCTTTCCCGTCACCTTGCTGTTTTTCTATGTGAAACAGATCATCGAACGCCCGGATTGGACCGCTATCTACCTGGCCGTCTATTTCGTTGCGGCGATCGCCGGGACGCCGGTCTGGATGTTTGTCGCCAAACGGCTGGGCAAGCATCTGGCATGGCGGTACGCGCTGATCCTGGCGATTTTCGCGTTCGCCATCGTGCCGTTCCTGGGTTCGGGCGACACGATTCCATTTCTGTTCGTCGCGATCGTCGCCGGGGTGACGCTGGGTGCCGATCTGGCGATGCCTGCCTCGATGCTGGCGGATGTGGTGGATCAGGACGTTCTGGAGACAGGCCGGCAGCGCACAGGCGTATTCTTTGCCGTCTGGGCGATGGCGGCGAAGGCCGCCGCAGCGCTGGTCGTCGGAATTTCACTCAAGCTGCTCGATGTCGTTGGGTTCGTGCCCGATATGTACAACGATGCCGACGCATTGCTGGTACTTGCGATCCTGTTCGGGGTCTGCCCGATTGTCTTCAAGGTTTTGGCGCTGGGCGCCGTGTGGCGCTATCCGCTGACCGCCGCGCGTCAGGCCCGGCTGCGCGCCGAGATCCTTGCACGTCAGTCCGCCTAGTCGTCCTGCCCAGTGGTGGTGCGCGGTGTACCCACATGCCAAACTGGCGGAAAAACCAACCGCCAAGGGCAGGGGATTCATGCGCAAAAACCGTCTACGTGAACTATGGGCCGAAGGCCAGGCAGCCGTGAATGGCTGGGTTTCGGTGCCGAGCCCCTATGTGGCGGAAGTTATGTCTCATCAGGGTTGGGACGGCCTGACCATCGATCTGCAACATGGCCCGATCGACGTGCCGGACGCGATCCCGATGCTCCAGGCCATGTCGGCGGGCGATGCGGTGCCTATCATCCGGGTGCCGTGGAATGAGCCGTCGGTCATCATGCGCTGCCGGGATGCGGGCGCCTACGGCATCATCTGTCCGATGATCAACAACAGGGACGATGCGGAGCGCTTCGTCGGCGCCTGCCGCTATCCGCCCGCCGGCTATCGCTCGAACGGCGCCTATCGCGGCACGATTTATGGCGGTGCGGACTATCTCGAGCACGCGAATGAGGAAATTATCACCTTCGCCATGATCGAGACCCGCGAAGGGGTGGCGAACCTCCAGGAGATTGCCGAAACGCCCGGGCTCGACGCGGTCTATATCGGGCCGACCGATCTGGCGTTCTCCCATGGACATCCGCCCAAACATGACAATTTCGATGGTCCGGTTGCGGAGCTGATCGCGCATATTCTGGAGACGGCCCATGCGGCCGGTATCCGGGCCGGTGTCCACGCCACCCGGACCGACTATGCGGCCCGGATGATCGCGGACGGGTTCGACCTCGTAACCCCGACGTCGGATTTGCGGATGCTGACCGGTGCGGCGCCTGAGGTGCTCGGAGCTCTGAAAACCAGCTGAGCCCTTCGGCGTTTTCGCCGTCCTACTGTTTCGCGACCGTTTTCCCGCCGGCGATGATGGTGGTGCCGCTGTTCTCCTGGATGGTGACATTAATCCGGCCGGCTGCGGCGATGACGCCCGTTTCGGTGTTGTTGAGGATCGTTGCCGTGACTTTCGCCGTTGCCCCATCGGTCGGGGCAGTTGGGAAATTGGCCGTGTCGACGGATGAGTTCCAGGTCTTCGTTGCGGGGCCGGCATCGCCATCAAAGGTCCCCGCGGTCGCACCGCCGCCCAGGTTATTATTGAACGTGAAATTCTGGTTGGCGCTGCCGTTGAAGAAATAGGTCACGTTCGTAATGGTGAGGTCGATGGTGCGGGCACCAAAGTCGATTTTTGCCGTCGATTTATAGCTGCCACCACTGTTGGTGTGGGCACCGCTGACATAGGCCAGATTGACCGTGCCAAAATCGAAAGTCGCCGTGCCCGTCTCTATGTTCTGCAGCTGGGCGAATGTCGTGATCTTATTGTTGAATGCTCCGGCACCCTCTTCGACAGCGGCCAGCAGCAACTGCTGGGTCTGATTCTGGCTGGTGCCAAGCTGGTTCAACACGCCGGCGTTCACCACGCTGGCGCCGATATTCTGGCCGGACAGTGCCGATGCCTGGCCCAGGCCGATGTCGCCGGTTGGTCCGCCCGCCGTGGCCGGGCCCGACGCGGGCCCCGACGCTGATCGAGGGCTGCCGTCGCCGCCAGAATTCGGCCCCGTCGGCCCCGCAGGTCGGGCGCCCACCGAACCGTTGGCGTTGTTCGGACCTGTATTGCCATTGGGCTGATTGCTGTCGTCGCCGCCCGACGGGTCATTACCGTTCGGGCCGTCCGGGCCGGAAGCCGGCCGGGATGCCGGACGTGCGCCGCCATTCGTCCCGAGATCGCCGGTCAGGCCGGACACGACCCCGGGGTCGAAGCGAACGGGTATGGTTGGGCGTGCATCGATGCCGGCAATGCTTGTGCCGAAGCCCGAACGCGAAATTTCGACCGACGTGTCTGCGTTGGTGACGATGATGCGACCGGCGTGCTCGTTGGCGTTGTTGTCCGCGCCCGGGCCGAGCAGCACGATATCTGCCGAGACCTCGCTATCGGGGTCGTTCGGATCAGCCGGGATGACTCGACCCGCCGCCGATGTGCCGCGAATGCCAATGGTTCCGACGGGGGTTTTCACATTCATGTTGCGCGGTTCTTCCTTGGCGACGCGCCCGGAGACAAAACGGAAGGCGCCCTTCAGAACCGACGCGGTGACCTTCCCGGCGCTGGTCTCGGGATCATAGACAAACTCGTCGATGATCAGCGCGGCGTCGGGCCCGATCGTGAAAATGGTCTCGTCCATCAGCATGATCTGCAGGCCGGAATCCGGACCTGTTTCGATGGTGTCCCCGAGGAAGACCGGATCGCCGCTTTGTACGTTTTCTCCCACCGCGCGGTTTTCCTGTCGCGGCGCGGCGGCGATCAGCACCACATTGCCGCGCACGGCGGCGGCCACGCCGGCGCGTCCGACATTGCCCTGCCCGTGCGCGGCCGGGGCCGATGCCAGGGCGATCGTGACGATGGTAAGCAGAGTTGCGGAGCGATTGAACATGATGGGTATCCTAAGTCGATCAGATAGCGTCGAAAAGGCGTTCTCGTGCCTAAATGCCCGTGGCGGCAGCCACGAGGACAAACAGGGTGGCACTCAGGCCGCCTGTCAGCATGCCGGTCGCAATCAGGGCGCCGCGTCCGATCAGCTTTCGGGAATTGTGTCGCGTGTCGATCATCGTCTTCTCCATCAGTTGTTGTGACTCAAACTAGCGACGATCGCCGGCGTTGGAAGTGACGGGGATCACAGTGATGGGCGTCACAGACAGGGTGCGGGAGCCGGGGCACTCTGCATGTGAATTTCCAACTGCAACCGGACGATGAATTCATGACGCCCCGCCCCGCCCCCGCACGTCATCAGGCGACTCACGGTCTTTTCGAAAACTATGCCAGCCGCACGGTCCTGCGCATGTATGTGCGGTGGGGTACAGCGTCCTTTCTGGTCCTTGGATTGATTTCTGTCGTGTCCGTCGCGCTTTAATTGGATGTGCACCGGCGTTCTCCGGAATCGCGCACTGGGCTAGATTGCAGGCATGGCCGCCTGGAAAGCTCGTATTGTTCCGCTCCTGATCCTTGTCGTCGCGCTGTTGCTGCGTGTCGAGGACCCGCAACCCGTGCAGCTGGCAAGGCTGTGGACGTTCGATACGTATCAGCGGATCGAACCGCGCGTTTATGATCACGCCCAGCCGGTGCGTATTTTGGACATTGATGATGAAAGCCTGGCGCGGATCGGGCAGTGGCCCTGGCCACGTTCGCGGATCGCCGAGATGGTGGATCGCTTGCATGATGCGGGTGCGGCCGTTGTTGTGTTCGATGTGCTGTTTGCCGAGCCGGACCGGACGTCACCCGCCAATATGGTGGCGGATTGGCCCGCCGGCTCCGATGATGCGGATCTCCGGGCACGGATCGCCGCACTGCCCGACCATGATCAACTATTGGCCGCGGCCTTCGCGCGCGGTCGTGTGGTTGCGGGATTTACCTTCACGCGGTCACGCGAGACCGCACCGCCGCCCGTCCCGAAGGCCGGTATTGGGCTTGGCGGCTCACCACCGCACCCTTTTTTGCCGGCTTATGGCGCGGCGATTGCCAATCTGCCGGCGCTCGGGGCGGCGGCGGACGGTGTCGGCAATATCAATTTCGAGGCCGACGCCGATGGGCTGATCCGCAGGGTGCCGCTGTTTACCCAGTATGTGGCCCCGGGGACGACGCCGACCTATGACGACCCGTTCGCGCTGCCGCCGCTCTATCCGACGCTCGGTGCCGAGGCGTTGCGCGTGGCCCAGAGCGCGCAGGGGTTCAATATCCGAATGTCCGATGCGAGCGGCGAGGGCGGGGTCGATGAAAGTTCCGGGATCGCCGAGGTCCGGATCGGGCAGTTGCGGGTGCCGACGAGCGGCGATGGTCATGTGTGGCTGCGCTACACCGGACATGAGCCGGCGCGTTATGTGTCCGCCTGGCGGCTCTGGTCGGACGCCGAACCGATTGCGGCCGCGGACGGGATTGAGGGTGCGATCATACTGGTCGGGACGAGTGCACCCGGGTTGTTCGACCTGCGCGCGACACCACTCAATTCGATCATACCCGGGGTTGAAGTACATGCCGAGCTTGTGGAGCAGATCCTCAATGGCAGTTTCCTGACGCGACCGGACTGGACCTTGGGGGCGGAACTGGCGGCGTTTGCGTTGTTGGGAGTTTTTCTGGTCTTGTTGCTGCCCAAACTCGGCGTCGCTGCGAGCGCGGTTGTGTGCCTGACCGCCATCACAGCCGGTGTCGCGGCTGGCTGGTTCGCCTTTACGACCAGCGGGGTACTGATCGATCCGGTGTTCCCGGCGCTTGTTGTGCTGGTGGTCTATCTGTCGAGTTCGCTGATCACCTATCTCCAATCCGAGACCCAGCGTCGCCTGATCCGCACGGCCTTTGGGCAATATTTGTCCCCGGCGCTGGTCGAACAGCTTGCCGATCAGCCCGAGCGACTGCGTCTGGGGGGCGAGACGCGCGAGATGACCCTGCTGTTCTGTGACATTCGCGGGTTCACATCCATTTCCGAAGAGCATCGCGACGACCCCCAGGCGCTGACGAGTCTGATCAATCGCTTGTTGACGCCGCTCAGCGCGGAAATTCTGGAGCGGGACGGCACCATCGACAAGTATATGGGTGATTGCATCATGGCGTTCTGGAATGCGCCGATCGACGACCCCGCGCACGCCGCGCACGCCTGTGATGCCGCGCTGGCCATGTTGCGCGCGCTCGAACGGGTCAATGAGGTGCGCTGCACGGAGAACCCGGATGCGGTCGCCATAGCTGTCGGGATTGGCCTCAACACCGGTGAATGTGTCGTCGGAAATATGGGGTCCGATCAGCGGTTCGACTATTCGGTTCTGGGCGATGCGGTTAATCTCGCCGCCCGGCTCGAAGGTCAGTCCGGCCCATACGGGATGCCTATTATCGTGGGTGAGTCGACGCACAAGCAGGTGGCGGATGATTTCGCCTTCCTTGAACTCGATCTGATCGCGGTGAAGGGAAAACGCGAGGCCGTTCGAATTTATGCGTTGCTGGGAGATGCACACGACGCGGCTGGGGAGGGATTTCAGGCCCTGCAACGCGCGCATGCGCAGATGCTTGATGCCTATCGCGCTCGCGACTGGGACCGCGCGCAGGATGCGCTCAATGTCTGTGCCGAAATGCCCGGCGCCGTCGGGACACTCTACGACCTCTATGCCGAGCGCATTTTCCACTATTCCTTCGATCCGCCGCCAGAGGATTGGAAAGGTATTCATGTCGCCGAAATGAAATGAGTTCTCAAGGGGTTAGAGTGGCCTCTCGCGCTTGCCCCGATTTGGCGCATCATGCTTAATACCCCGATACTTTGGGGGTTTCGTTGGCACCAGAAACAAGTTTTCCGTTGTACGCGCGGGGACGTGTGCGACGCGGTTTTCGCTATGGGTTGGCGATTGGCGGTGCGATTGTCGGAGCGATTGCGATTGTGCTGCCGGCGCATGCTCAGCAGTCCGGTGTTGAATCGCGGGAAAGCGACGTCCGGGAATCGATCGAGACCCAGCGCGATGTCGAGCGCACGGCCGGCGACGCTCTCGATCTGGAAGCCTTCAGCAAGGGGCCGCCGGTCACGTTCCAGCAGGTGTTGGAGGACCCCGATAATATTGAACTCAATGTTCGGTATGCGCTGACCCAGATCCGCGACGGAAATGTGCGCGGTGCCGGCGCGACGCTTGAGCGCATTCTCCTGATCCGTCCCGACCTGGCTGTGGTGTGGGTCCTGTTTGCGATCGTCCTGTTTCGTCTCGACAATCTCGACGAAGCCGAGCGCGAGTTGCAGGCGCTGCAGGAGCTGAATCTGGAGCCCGAACTGCGGCGCCAGACGGAGCAATATCTCGACCAGATCGCGTCCCGCCGAAAGCGGACGGTCTTCACGTTCGCGATGAACTTCGCCACCCAGTATGACTGGAACCGCAACGCGTCGCCCAAATCCGAACTTCGCCTCGCCGCCGATTTGCCGACCCGCACTGTGGGCAGTTCCTCGCGCCAGGACGATCTGGCGATGAACGGGCTGGCTCAGATTTCCTTCGAACATGATCTCGGCCTGCAGAAGCAGCACAAGATGCTGGGTGGGCTGGTCTTCTATCAGGGCGAACAGGTCCAGCAGGATGACCTCGATCTGCGGGCCATCACCGCGGATTTCGGGTATGAGCTGGATTTCGCGCCGTCGACGATCACCCCGCGAGTCTTGTATGAGCGTGTCGACTTGTCGCGTGAAAAATACCTGACGGCGGTCGGGGCCACCGTGGATTGGGTCCACGCGCTTTCCAACACCTGGTCGGTCTTTGCCTCCGGGACGATGAAGTATCAGTCCTACAACAACATCACGAGCAGCCAGACCGCAACGCAACGGAGTGGGCGGGAGTATGAATTCGAGCTGGGCACGTCGCAGATCCTAACCCCGCGCCAACGCGTGCGGGTTACCTATGAACAGACCCGCAATGTTGCGGCCCGCACTTCAACTCTTCCGACAAGAGCGAAGTCGGCGTTACCCACACGCTGTTGTTCGGCGGCGGTGATTTTCTGCTCAGTTCGGTCGCGGTGAACTATGACCGCTATGACGACGCCGATCCCTCGATCAGTGCCCGCACGCGGCATGACTGGGCGGCACGCGCGCGGATGACCTACGGTATTCCCTGGGGGAGCGTGTTCGAAAACGCGGGTGAGTTCTGGCAACCGTTCACGTTTACCCTGGGAGGTGAGGCGTACCGGCAGGTCTCATCCATCACGAACTACACCTACAACAATTACCGGTTGTCGATCGGGCTCAACCGCCGCTGGACATTCTGACTTCCGACCGCCTTGCAAGGTTGGAAAAGAAAGGCGGCCGGTCTCGTGAGAGCCGGCCGCAAGTCCAGGAGGAGGTTGGATCAGTGCGAAAAGATCACACCAGCCGAATTCAGAAGCCGGGTGTCACCGACAACCCGACGATGACCATCGGGGCTGCCAGGAAGAGGGCGGCGACGTTGATGCGGGTTTGTCGTGACATGGTCGGCTCCGTATTCGTTGGTGTGCGGCGATGATCCGTCGCCGTTGACACAAATCTAGTGCGCGGCCGTCCGTTCCCCAGTGACGGGCATCACAGGGCGGGCAAAAAACTTCAAAATGCAGACAGAACAGAGACTTAAAAGTCTCGAACTTCCTCAACAAGATCCTCGAGACGCTCGAGGTCGAGGATTGCGAGGGCATCTTTCTCGCGTTTGACAAGGCCCTGCTTGGTCAGGTCACTCAAAACCCGGGCGACTGTCTCGCGGGTCGTGCTGACCCGCGCGGCGATATCGGCGTGAACCGGGATCGGTGAGATGCGGGCCGTGTTGGCGCCGTCTTCAGCATGCGCGCGCGCTTCCCGCAGAATTTCCGAATGCACCCGGTTCAACGCGCCCAACGTGCTCAGATCCATAATGCGTTCGGTTGATGCGCGCACGATCTTTGCCAACTCCTGCATCACGCCGATGACGAGGTCGGGATAGTCACGCAGCAAATTCAGGAATGTGTCGGGGGAGACCGTCGCGACGAGGGTGTCGTTCAGGGCCACGACGGCGGCCGATCGAGGCATCCCGTCGAGGGCGGCGAGTTCACCGAAGACTCCGCCGGGTTCAATTTCGTCAAAGCTGATCTCGCGCCCGGAAATCGAGAAGTTCACGACCCGCACCCGGCCTTCGACGACGAAGAACACGTCTCGCGATTCATTTTCGCGGTCGATGATCGTGTCGTTGGCCGTGTAGCGGACCCAGCGCGCGCGCTGTTCGAGCGCCGCGCGGGATGTCTCGCTCAGCGGTTCGAGAAACGGGATGTCCGCGAGGCTGTGTCCTGTGCCGGTCATGATGACGCCATCGTAACGTCGTAAGGGGCCAAAGGCGAGACGCGGCTATTCTGCCGGTGTCGTACGCGCCTCCGCCTGAGCCGTGCGGCTGCGCTCACGCCAGCCGACGGTGATCGACATCATCGGCGGCACGATCGCCAGGGTGAGCACGGCCGACAGGGATAATCCACCGAGCACGACGGACCCCAGTCCCCGGTAAAGTTCCGAGCCGGCACCCGGGAACAGGACCAAGGGCAGCATCCCGAATACCGAAGTCAGGGTGGACATGAAGATCGGCCGGACCCGGTTCTGGGTTGCCAGCATGATGGCTTCGTCGGCCCCCAGGCCGTCCTCGCGCATATGGTAGAGGGTCTGGTGGACCAGCAGGATGGCATTGTTCACGACGATGCCCGTCAGAATGATGAAGCCCAGCATAGTCAGCATGTCGAGCGGCTGGTTGACCCAGATGTTGAGCGCGGCCAGCCCCGCGATGCCGCCCGCCGCGGCAACGGGAACGGTCAGCATGATGATCAACGGGTAGACGAAGCTTTCGAACAGAACCGCCATAACCAGGTAGACGATGACAATTGCCAACGCGAGATCGATGACCATTTCGTTCCAGGTCGCGATCAGTTTGTCGGCGGTACCCGTCAGATGGAGGCTGATACCGTCGGGCAGGCCGTCTTCTTCCATCGGTTTGATGACGCTGTTCTCAATCAGCTCAAGCGCTTCCTGTAACGGGGTCTCGGCGTTGGGTGTTACCTGTAGCGTGACTGTCCGGGCTCGTTCGGCGCGTCGAATTTCCGTGGGGCCGGAGGTAATGCGCACATTTGCCAGCCCTTCCACCGAAACGATCCGGCCATCGCCGGTAACCACCGGCAGCGCACCGATTCCCTGGGTTTGCCCGATCATATCGCGCGGGCCGGTCAGGGTGAGGTCGATGCGTTTCCCCTCGACCGTAATCTCCGCCACGCGCAAACCATCGTTGAATGCATCGACCGACTGGCCCAGCGACTGCGCCGACAACCCGTTATCGGCGAGACGGATACGGTCGGGCTCAACGCGCACTTCGGGCGCCGATAAAGTCAGGCTCGGAATCGGACGGGTACGGTGGCCCTCACTGAAGGGCAAGGTCTGAATAAGCCTGAAGAATACCTGCTGTGCGGTGTCGTAGATGGTCTGGAGATCGGCGCCGCGAATATCCACATCGATAGTCCGCCCGCTGCCGAGCGAACGGCCAAACAAAGATGGTTGGCGCGCGAATGCGCGGGTTCCAGGCTCTTGAGCGGCAGCCTCCTCAAGCACGGGGCCCAGCTCGGCAGCTCGGTTCGGATCAACCGAGGTGCCGCCGATAAAGGCGCGGCCGGAAAAGGGCACACGCATGAAGCGTTCAAACTTCGGGGGCTGCCCGGGTTCGGACTCCGGCCCGGTTTCGCTCGCCCAGAGATGCCGGGTTCGCTCGGCGATCCGTTCTGTGATCTGGTTTACCGTGTCCAGATTATATCCCGGGGGCACGTTGACGATGCCGAAGACGAAGTTGCGATTGCCGGTCGGCAGATAGTCGAGCTTCGGTGCGAAGGTCACGGTGAACAAGCCGGATGCCAGGGTGATGGCACCCACCACCACGAACGCGCGCAGTTTGGATTGCACCACCATCCGGGTGAAGTTCTGCCAAAAGGTCACATATCCATGAACGAAACCATCCACGAACGGAAGGCGCATCACGTTGCCCCCCTCGGCGGCGCTATTGACGAGCAGCCGGTTGGCGAGGGCGGGGATCACCGTCACCGAAACCAGCAGTGACAGCAGGACCGATACGGAGATCGCGACGGCAATATCGCGGAACAGCTGTCCGGCTTCCAGTTCCATGATCAGGATGGGAATGAACACCATGACCGTCGTCAGTGACGACACGAGAACAGCCGGCCAGACCTGCGATGCGCCCTTTTGGGCGGCCTCGGCGCGCGACAGCCCTTCCTGACGCAACCGGTAGATATTTTCCAGCACGACGATCGCGGCATCGACGACCATGCCGACGGAGAATGCGATGCCGGCGAGGCTGATCACGTTGAGCGTGCGCCCGAGCGCGGCCATGGCGACGAACGAGCCGACCACAGAAACCGGGATGGCGAGCGACACGACCAGGGTCGGGCGCCAGGAGCGCAGGAACAGCATCAGGACGAGCGCGGCCAGAATGCCCCCTACGATAATATTCTGTTGTACGAGCGAAATGGCCGAATTCACATACAGGGTCTCGTCGAAGACATTCTCGAGCAGCAACCCGACATCGGCCAGGGCGCCGGTGGCCAGGTCGTCGGTCACCCGGCGGACTTCGTCCATGACGGTCAGGACATTCGCGCCCTGCTCGCGGGTCATGTTGAAGGCCATGGCGCGGTCGTCACGGCGGTGGGGAAGCGCCTGGGCTTCCTTGTAGCCGAGCTCAACTTCCGCCACGTCGCGTACTGTAACGCGACCGATGCGCCCGTTTCCAAGGTCGGCATCCGAACGCAAGACGAGGTCGAGCACCTGACTCGTGTCGGTGAAATCGCCCTCGGTGCGCACGGTGTAGCTGCGTTTTCCCTCATCCACATCGCCGCCGGAGATGGAGGCATTCTCCGCCCGCAGGCGGTTCACCACATCACTCACCGTCAGCCGGAACTGCGCAAGTCGCTCGGGATCGACGATGATCCGCATTTCGCGTTCGGTTTCACCGAAAATATTCACACCTGAAATGCCGGCGATCCGTTCGATGCGTTCCTGGACAACATCTTCCAGGAAGTCGCCATAGGTGATCATGTCGCGTTCATTGCCGGGCGTGCGGGTGAGCAGGAACCACGCAATCGGGTTGTCGTCCGTGCCCGAGGTACGCAGTGTCGGCTCGTCGGCTTCCTCGGGATAACCGGTGACGCGGTCGAGCCGGTTGGCGACCAGCAGCAGCGCCCGGTCCATATTCTGGCTTGGGCTGAATTCGAGCGTGATGTCGGCGCGGCCGGTGCGTGCACGGCTCTCGATTTTCTGGACGCCCTCGATGCCTTTCAGGACCTCTTCCTGGCGATTGACGATTTCGCGCTCCACCTCGAGCGGGGATGCCCCCGACCAGAACGTATCGACGATAATCACCGGCTGGCGCACATCGGGCGCCAGCTGGATGGGGATGCGCTGCAGCGCGACCCAGCCAAACATCAGAACCATAATGACGACCGCGATGACCGCGATCGGGCGATGGATAGACGCGGAAATGAGGTTCATGCGATCAGCCCCCGGCGCCGCTGACAATGTTCAACCGCTGGCCCGGGCGCAGACCTTCGTTGCCGCGGATGACCACCATGTCGCCGGGCTTTACGCCGCCGCGCACGATGAAGCGGTCGCCGGTGCCGTCGCCCACGGTGACGAGCGTGGGACGCGCGGTTCCATTGTCCACGACGTACACCGTCATGGATCCATTGCGTTCGATCACGGCGTCTTTCGAGACGGTGACCGCTTTGCGTGATTCACCAACGGGTATCATGACTGTGACGCTCTGATTGTCGGCGAGCGGTTTGTCGACTTCGTCGAAACGCGGTGTGAAGCGGACCGGCCGCGTGCGGGTGCGCGGGTTCTCGCTGGGCACGACCGCGCGGACGGCGGCCCGCAGGGGCGTACCGTCGTCCAGGCGGACCGCGATCACGAGGCCCGGGGACAGACCGGGCAGGCGGCTTGTGGGCACGTCGGCCTCAATGTCGAGATTGAGATCGTTGATCAGGGTTACAACAGGGTTGCCGACAGAAAGATACGCGCCGACTTCCGTATGGGTGGCGCTGATGACGCCGGGAAAGGGCGCGCGGATTTCGGCGTCCTGCAAGTCGCGCTCGGCCCGCTTGAATTGAGTTTCGGCCTGCGCCAACTGCGCGCGGGTCTGGGCGACGCCGCCGGCCTGCATGGCCACATCCTGCACCGCATCGTCATATCGCGCTTGCGAGAATGCCGCGGATTTCCGAATAGCCTCGAGGCGTTTGAGTTCGCTCTGCTTTTTTCCCAGATCGGCGCGGGATACCGACAAATTGCCTCGCTGCTGTTCGACGATGGCGATGTATCGTTCGCGCTCCAGTTCGAGCCGTTCGCGATCGAGAACCGCCAGCGTGTCACCGGTCTCGACCCGGTCGCCGACACGCACCCGCAATTCATTGACCGCGCCGCCGATCCGCGCCGCGACGGGCCCGGCCTGACGGGCCACCAATCGTCCGACCACGGGCGTCGTCTGGCTGATTACCTCTTCTATGACCGCATCGACGACAACTGTCGCAGGCGGCGGGCCGCCGCGCGCAGGGCCGCCGGCGTCACCCTGGAAAAATGCGCGAATCTCCGCGCCGTCGAGCGTGCCGTTCTTGTCCTTGTCGATGGTGTCGAAGTTCGCCTGAACCGGCCCGCGCGCCTCGGATTTTTCGAGCACGCCATTGCTGTTGGCGTCGAGCGCCTTTGCCTGGGGCGAAAGCTCGGTGGACGGCGATGCATTTGCATTCTCCGAAGGAGCGGGCGGCGTGGCGCCACCCTGGAAAAAGGCGCGTATTTCCGCGCCATCGAGCGTGCCGTTCTTGTCCGTGTCGATCGTGTCGAAATTCGCCTGAACCGGGCCGCTGGCCTCAGACTTTTCGAGGACGCCGTTGGCGTTGGCATCGAGCGCTTTTGCGCGCTCCGACAAT
Source organism: Pseudomonadota bacterium (assembly GCA_027618305.1). Classification (GTDB taxonomy): domain Bacteria; phylum Pseudomonadota; class Alphaproteobacteria; order UBA6615; family UBA6615; genus UBA8079. The sequence goes on along the minus strand of JAQCFD010000062.1, from coordinate 54 downwards.
TCGGTCGCCTGGCTGTGAGCCGGTGATGCAACCGCGAGAGAAATCCAAAGGGCG
>JAQCFD010000061.1 GCA_027618305.1 Pseudomonadota bacterium | reverse complement strand
TCCAAACTTCCGGTTGTTCTCCAAACACCACAAGGCCCAGCACCGTCGCCCAGACAAGCTGCAAAAACTGGATTGGCTGGGTCACCGTGAGGTCGGCGGAACGGAAGGCCTGCATCAGCGTGTAATGCCCTGCGGTCGCCGCCGAGGCGATCGCCAGCAACCAGCCGAGTTCGATCAGCGTCGGGGTGCGCCACACCAGCATGGCCGGCCCCAACAGGGTGAGCGTGACGAAGATCGACAGGTAGGCGACGATCGCCGGGCTCGACTCCGTGCGGGTCAGGCGTTTGGCGATCAGGAAGGAGCAGGCGAACAGCGGGGCCGCCACGAGCTGCGCGATCGAGCCGATGTTGATGGCCTGGAAGCCGGGCTGCAGGACAACGAGCGCCCCGCCGAAGCCGACCAGGACCGCACCAACCCGATGCAGGTGCAGACGTTCGCCGAGGAACAGCGCGGCGCCAATGGTAATGAATATGGGCGAGGTGAAACCGAGCGCGGTGACCTCGGCGATGGGAATCCGGGCCATCGCGAAAAACCACAGCATGACGCCGCACCCGTGGAGGACCCCTCTGATCGCATGCAGGCCGAGGAAGGAGCCGCCGCGGGTGAAGCTGCCGATTCTGAAAAACACCGGCGCCAGGAGCACGAGGCCGAACAGGTAACGAATGAACGCCGCCTGGACCGGGCTCATGTCGGTGCCCAGATGGCGCACCATGCCGGTGACCCCGACGAACAGGATGCCGGTCATTGCCATCCAGAAGATGCCGCGGAGATTTCCGTTGATACGCGAGTTTGAATCGCTGACCGACATGGCAGGCGTCAGGTCTGTCGAGACGCGTGACCGATGGTCAGAAAGGCCTGCAAAATCAACAGCATCGACAGCACGAACACCGGGCCATCGGGCGTGTTGAAGCGCCCGCCGATGAATGCGTTTGCGGCCAATCCGATGACCCCGATGGACAGCGCGATCAGCGCGGCGCGTTTCAGGATACGGGCCTGGTCATGGGTTGGCCGGATGAGCTGTCGCCATGTGACCACGGTGGTGCCGATCACCAGCATCGCGACAGTGGCGCGCGCGGCGCGCCAGGCGGTGAGGCCGGTGTCGCCGGTCACGGTCAGATAGATCGTGTAAAGGGCGCCGAGCCCGGTCAGGCTCGCGATCAGGAGGAGTGCTGCGCGGTTCATGACCGCGTCATAGCATGGACAGACCGCCATGCCGGAGAAAGAAAATGACCGCGCCCGGCCCCGGGCGTCCGGTTAGCGTCCGAACAGGCGCCGGATCCCGGTCCGGTCGCGCGCGGGCAGGTTGAGCGTCCCGTCGACGTCAACATCAACCACCCGTTCGTCGACGCGATAAAGATGACAAAGCACATGATCGACCGCCATCTCGGGGCCGAAGGGCAGGGCGATCACACCGCAACTTATGGGTCCATTGCCCGTGGGGACCGCGTCGGTTTCGTGGACCGGCTCGCCGGTGATCACCACCTCGCGCCCGAGGCCGACAATCCAGTCGACGGTCATGGCGTCGATCGGGATCGCGGATGTGGGGCCGCCGGCGATCGGTGTGAACATGTGCGCGACCTCCAGACCGGGACGACGGCCAGCTTCCGTCACGCGCAGCAGAAGACTGTTGGGCCATTGGCCGGCGATGGTGATCGGATCGACATCGGATATCACAGGGCGCAGACGGTCGGTCGCCAGGTGCTCCCAGAGATCGATGATGGCCGACGGCGCCACATGGGCATCACGAAGGGCGGCATCACGAAGGGCGGCATCACGGAAGGCCGCCGCGTCAATTGTCTCGGGGGGGCGCGCCAACGCCGACGGAAAGACCCTGCTTGGGGCGGGACGTGGGGCCGGCGTCGGGTCCGGGCCTCTGGGCCCCCCGGACGATTCGGTGCAAAGTTCGATGACTGTCGATGTGCTCGCCTTGTTGGGGGGCGTGGCAGGGGTGACATGCATGGTCTCGACGCGTGCCGTCTCCGCCTGATCCGCTGGCGCCGAAGGGCGCGCGGTGGGGCGGATCGATACCCGGGTCAGCGAAGCCGCGGGATCGATTCGACCGGTCTTCGCCTGATTGTGAAGGGCGGTTTGATCATGGTTGGTCATTGTCGACTCCCCACATGCAGGCGGGATTCATGGCGGTGGCGGTGTTCCCGGACAGTAGAGGCACGCGCCCGCCGGGTTTGAATGGGGTGCGCGTTGCCTCGGCGGCGGGCACCGTGTCGGGGACCTGCCGCAGACGGCGCAGAAGGGCGTCGAGTGCCTCCGTCAACAACTGCTGGCGGCTGACGTTCCGGGACTCAGCCGCCCGGCAGAAAGCCGCGTGGCGGGCCATGTCGATCCTGAACGTAAACTTTCTCTTCGCGGATGTTGTCGCACCGGTGAGACGCGCCGCCCGCCAGGGTTGAGTCTGACGGCGTGCGTCTGTCGAATCCGATTGCGTTGTCATGGCGTGCAGGTTGATCGCCGGGAGCACGACCGTCCGGCGTGCGTGGAACCTGGCCGCATCGCCGGGATGAGTGGCAGCGGGAACCGCCGTACCCTTCCGCGCCACGATTCCGTCATTCATCATGCGCCGTTCCAGCGCGTTTCGCCGTTGGAGCGTCCGGGAGACAGGCGGGCGAATCCGTCGGAGATTATTGTCGGGGCTCGCCGTTGCGCCATGCGGCCGTCGAGGTAGCGCCAAAGATTCGAAATCTCGTCGGCGGATTTCCCCGCACGCGGCAACTCCATCACCGTGCGCCCGTCGATCATGCTGGCCGCGAAATCGGTTCGTTGGTGGATCATGACCGGGGCGACAGTGCCGTGCTGCGACAGGACAACAGCCGCCTCGCCGGTGATCCGCGCGCGCGGATTGGCGGCGTTGATAATGAAGACGAGGGGCTTGGCCTCGGCTTCCACCATGGCGATCGTCGTGCCCACGGCCCGCAGGTCGTGGGGGCTCGGCCGGGTCGGGATGGCGACGAGGCCGGACAGGGCGATGACCCGCTCGATCATGTCCGTGATGGCGGGCGGCGTGTCGATGATCACCAGATTGAAACCGAGGTCGTGCGCCCGCGCCAGATCTGTTTCCAGCGTCGCGACCGAGGCATGCAGGAAGGCGGGTGTTGAGGCCTGTCGCTCGTTCCACCAGTCGGTCAGGCTGCCCTGCGGATCGGTGTCGATCACCGCGACGGGGCCGGCGCCGGCAGCTTCGGCCGCGACAGCGAGATGACCGGCGAGGGTTGTCTTGCCGGAGCCACCTTTTTGAGACGTGAGCGCAAGGATGTTCATGGAGACCTCCGGGTCGAATTGCAGGGCCCGAATGCGGGAATTATCGGACCGGAGGCTAGATTCCAAATGTCCTCATCGCCAAGCGGCATTGAATAAACATGATCCTGTCTTTGATCGAAAAATGCGGATTGTTCGGCTGGTTCATCCAGCGAATTTCGACGGAAATTCGACGCAAAATTTGCGGTGATCTCAGGTTGTTGAATTGCGGGTGTCGCCGTTTGTGTTTCCGCTACCTCGAAGGTGGCTCTGTCCACGCGCCACGGCTAATATGCGCGGGCTATAAACACTTGGCGCGGTGATCGACGCATCTTCGCCGGAAATGACAAACGCAGGGAGAATCAACGATGGCAGATGCCGAAACCAAAACCGAAGGTGCCTACAAGGCCGGCAATGGCGCATATGTGTTCGACGTGGACAAGTTGCAGGGGCTCGCCGCGGGCCCGGGCTATGCCGAGACATTTGGTCCGGTGGTCGAGGGCGAGCTCACCCAGGTCGGGATCATGACCCTGCCGGCAGGCCAGACATCCGCGCCGCACACCCATCCGAACGAGCAGTGGATCTACCTTCTTGAGGGTCGCTTGCACGCGACGGTGGATGGTCAGGAATCCGATGTCGGTCCCGGCCAGCTGATCTACATTCCGGCCAATACCGTGCACACGGTCACGATCTCGCCGGATCAGGATTGCCACTTCTTCACCTGCAAGGATCTGCGCAGCGGGATTGCCGGTACGCCCGTCGGCGGTTGATTCGGCGGGCTGACGCCGCGCGCGGCCTAGAGGCCGTCGAACATCAACACCGGGCCGTTAGAACCGGCTTTGCGGGATTCGAACCAGGGCTTGTAATCCGGATCGGCGTAGAGCGCCTCGACGGCGGCCTGGTTCGGGAACGCGAGCAGGACCACGACATTTGGCGCGGCGTCGTCGCCTTCCATCTTCGTCACGTCGGAGGTCTGGGCGAGATAGCGTCCGCCATGCTTTTCGACCAGCGCATGGACGGGCGGTCCATAGGCCTCGATCCAGGACGGGTCGGTGATGGTCAGCGCTGCGGTGACGTAGGTTGTCATGTTGTTTTCCATTTTTATTGCTTTGAGTGCCGGACCCTAGCAGGCCCGGGAGGGGCGGACCAATCAGGGAGCGCGCTGGGGCGTGGCGGGCTTGCGCTTTCGCCGCCAGATGACCGCGTCCACCGTGTAGTGGTGGAAGTTGATGGTCTGGAACAGGACCAGCGTGAGGGGGACCGCCCCGATTGCGAACAGGCCGACTGCGGTGCGCAGCGTAAAGAACAGGATCGCCGCGCCGCCGATCAGGACGGCCATGTACCAGAGCCATCGGCCCGGTTGGCTGAGATATGACAACAATCGATGTTCGTCGCGCGGGCCGTCGCGAAACCGGTCGCGATTGATCAGCCACACGAACAGCACATACTGCGCCGAATGCCAGACGCTCAGTGCGAACCAGCCGAAATTGATCTTGGCGATGAGGATGTAGCCGGCGGTAAACATGACAATGTGGCTGACCAGATAGAGCGTGTGGGCGACCGGTAACTCGCCGCGCCGCCATTGCCGGCACCGGCCTACGGACCAGGCGCCGACCAGTAATGTCGTGAAGACCAGGGCCACGGCCACCAACTCCACGGGGACCGCGATGACTCGCAGTTCCGCGCCCAGATACATGCCGGGCGCCTGCCAGGACCGCCACAGGATGCCGCAAACAGGGACGGCATAGATCACCCAGTCCGTCAGCTGTGTGTCGGGCAACGCCCTGCCGTGCCGGCGCGCATAGGAGCGGGCGACACCATAGCTCTGGCGGGTGAAGTGAAACCACTGCCAGTAGAGGTAGATCGAAACGATCGCCCAGGTGCCGACGAACACCGCCAGGCCCGCGACGCAGGCAAGGATCAGGAGCGGCAGTTCGATGTTAAGGCGGCGGTGTCGGCTGAAGCTCGCCCGGTCGAAGGCAATTTGGGAGTAGGTTGCGAACAGATGCGGATATCCCAGCAGCCAGATATACGGCAGGAAGGCGAGGGGCCAGATCTGCGGCGCCGCGAGCAGGATCGCGCCGCCGGTGAGCCCGAGGGCGGCGGTGCCGAGAATGAATCCGGAGTCGAAACCAGGGCCGCGAAGCCATCCGGTCGGCGCGATTGTGTTGGCGGCGCGCCCGGGGTGCGCCGCGATATCGGTTTGCTGGCTCATATCGCGCGCATGATTCGTTGCGCAGCGTTAACGCCGGGAAAAGAAAACCTTCAAAGCGATCAATTATGAGCTGGGGTCAAGTTGTGTAATTCGCCGGTGGCGCAGTCCCGGCGCACGCGCTCGGCGGGGAATCTCACCCTGACCGTTGTCCCCTGGCCCGGTGTGCTGACGAAGGAAAGCTGTGCGTCCATCGCATCGCAGAATTTTTTTGAAAGCGGCAATCCGAGGCCGACCCCGTCATGGCTTCGCGTCATGGCATTCTCCACCTGACCGAAGGGCTCAAACACGACACTCAGGAATTCGGATGCGATCCCGATTCCGAAATCAGTGACGGTAACCTCCAGTTCCCCGGACGGGAGGTAACTGGCGTCGATGGAGACCGTACCCCCCGCGGGGGAGAATTTGATGGCGTTCGACAGCAGGTTGATGAAGAGCTGCTTGGTGATGCGCGGGTCCACCCAAAGCCGGGGAAGGTTGTCCGCCACGCTGACATTCACTTTGAGCTCGATCGCGGTCGCGTGAGGCCTGAGAAGGCGGCAGACCGAGGCCAGAAGTTCGGCCATGTCCGTCTCCTGCTCATCCAAAACAAGCGTGCCCGCCTCGATCTGGGAGAGGTCGAGAATATCATTGATGATCTCGAGGAGGTGGCTGGCGCTTTCATGTATGGCGCGAACGTCGACGGCGTAGTCCTCATTTCCCATGGGGCCGCGAATTTCATGCATCATCATCTCGGAGAACCCAATGACGGCATTCAGCGGCGTGCGCAGTTCATGGCTCATATTCGCGAGAAACTGGGACTTTGCGAGATTTGCCACCTCCGCTTCGTTTTTGGATTGCGCCAGCGATAGCTCGTGACGCTTGGCGTCCGTCACATCGAACAGGATCGTGATAAAGCCGCCCTCGGATGTTTTCTGATCGACAATTCGCAGCCAGATGTCGTCACGCACCGAAATCGTACGGATAAAATTTTCGCCGCCGCCGGCGCGCAATTCCTGCCGGTGGGCAAGCCAGTCCTGCTTTTCGGCGGGATCGATTTGGAACAGGCCGGATCCAACGGCCGCATCGAGGATTTGTGTGAACGGGGTTCCCGGCACACAGATGTCGGGTTGTTGACTGTGAAGTCTGCGGAAGGCGGAGTTGCAGACGATCAGTCTGTCATTCGCATCGAACATGGCGAACGCCTCGCCGAAGCTTTCCATCGCGTCGAGGAGCTGGCTTTGGATCGTGTCTCTCTGGATCTCCGCCGCGACATAGTCGGAAATATCCTCGACGGTAATCACAAAACCTTCCTGGCCACTCGCCAGTTCGCGTGCCGTCAAATCGACCGGAAACGTTGTGCCGTCGGATCTTTGCGCGAGGTGTCGTTGCCGCTCCGTTGATGCCAGCAATTGCGCCATGAAGCTCTGGAAATTGGTTCGCTCTTGTTGGGGCAGGGGGATGAGGTGCGTTACGTCCTGACCGACCAGCGCTTTGCGCGAATGCCCGAACATCTTCTGTGTGGCGGCGTTCACCGATCGAATTTCGCCCGTCGGTCCGGCGGTCAGGATCGCTTCTTCTATCGTGTTGAAGACGAGCTGCATAAAACCCGTCGATGTCTTCTGTTCACGCGCGAGGTCAACGATGCGCCGCCGCTGGCGTTGCAGTTGTTCGGCCGTGCTTGCGAGAAATACGAGAAAGGCCGTGAGAATCCATGGGGCCGTATCGAGCAGAATGGGAGACAATGCGAATGTTGCGAAAGATGCAGCGATCGATCCCGCGGCAACGCCGCCGCACAACAGGGCAACCTGGCCGAAGTTTCGGCTTCGTCGCGTAAGAGACCATAGGCCGAATGCCAGAATCGCGGCCACGGCCAGCGTGAAAAAACCGGTGGGCCGGACCAGTGCGCGATTGTTCTGCAGGGATTGCGTGGCCAGCACATGCACGATCGTTGCCGGCAGGGCTCGAAAGCGAGGCACGGGAACATGGGTTCCCAGCTGGCTCGACGTGACGCCGATCACAACCTTGCGGTCACGCACAAGATCGTCGGGGACGGTGCCGTTCAGCACGTCAATATAGGATAGCGTCGGGATCGTCGTCGGATCGAAACTCAGGTCGATGTAGAAAAGCGACGGTTGAGCGTCGGTTCCGGTCGCCAGTGCGGCGGCGAAGGTGGCTAGGAATGATCGGCCCGTATCTTCAAACAGCGGCATACGCCGGATTCGCCCATCCCTGTCCGGCCGCAAAACAATCGCCGCAACATTTGCGGATGCCCTGAACATGTCCAGCGGCTGGCTCAACAGCCTCGTCGAAGGCTGGGCGTTGAGAGTTTGCTGCTGCGTGAACGCGGCCAAAATCGTTTTGTCGCGGTGGCGGGCAAGTGTTTGGGCCAGCCGCGCATCATTTGCCGGGTTGCTGACGGAGCTCAGGTCGATGTCGATCGCGACCTGACGGGCGCCGCGTGCAAACAACCGGTCGATAACCTCGGCGTGACGCGCGCGCGGCCAGGGCCATGCGCCCAGCGCCGCGAGGCTTTTCGGATCGATGGCGACCACCACAATATCTGCATTCGCTGCACGCGTCTGACTGCTCAGGCGCAGATCGATCAATGGATTTTCGACGACCTCGAATCCGCGTCCGACAAAAATCGCGGCGATCATCAGAAAGATGGTCGCGGGCACGCCGAAACGGCGCAGAAAATATACGGCGGTTTGCCTCAAGCGTGGTTTTCCGGAGTGACGGCTCTACTTGCCATTGCCGTTTCCGTTCCCGTTTCCGTTCCCGTTCCCGTTTCCGTTCCCGTTTCCGTTCCCGTTTCCGTTCCCGTTTCCGTTTCCGTTCCCGTTCCCGTTTCCGTTCCCGTTTCCGTTCCCGTTTCCGTTCCCGGCAATGCTGCTGGTCGACACGGTGCCGGCACTCACGCTGTATACGGACGCTGTTCCCGAGCCGCCGTTCTTGCCTGTCCGGCCGGACGTAAGTTTGTTCGGCACAGCGCCCACCAGTCCGCCGGTCGCCGACGATGCGTCCAGTTTGATGCTGCCGAGCGATTTCGAGATCACGACCGGCTTGCCGCCGCTCCGCCCGGCGCTTGGGCTCTTGGTGTCACCCTGGCCTCTCCCGCGGGCCTGCTCACTCCGACCTTGATCTCCCTGGCCCGGAGGCGCCGAGGCCTTGTCGGGCCGGCCACGTCCCTGAGCTTCCTCGCCACCGCGGCCGGGATTGTCCACCTTTGCCTGATCGCGACCCTTCGGTGTGTCGCTGCCCTCGCCGCGCTGTTCTGTGTCCGTAGCTGGTGTGCTCCCGTCGGTCGGCGCCGGATCGTCGAACTCGCCCGGCGCAAGCGGTTCCGTCGAGACTCCGCTGTCCGGTTGCGTTGTGACCCGCGCGGACTGGCCCGGTCCGATGACCACGGATTGACCATTGTCGAGCGCGGTCACGCCAACGCGTCCCTCGGCGACGTTCACGCGGGATCTCTGACCGGTCACCGAAACGCTGAACGACGTGCCCTTGACGATCGCCGCGAGATAAGGCGTCTGGACTTCGAACTCCTGCCCGGGTCGTTTGTCGACATCGAAGAAGGCCTTGCCGACCAGAACCCGGATACGGGTGAAGATGGAACTTGCGGGCCGCGGCGGCACCGCAAGCCGGGACGCCGGCATGATCCGGATCATGTCTTCGCCGCGTGTCAGGCTGACGCGACCGTTCGGGCCGGTCTCGATTTCACTGGCCCGGTCAATCCGGGCGCCCTGTGGCAGGATTTGCCAGGAAAGTTGATTCTGTCCCGGATCGGCAGGGGGTACCCGAACTTCGCCAGAGACCTGAATGACGGTCCATGCCAGGGATACGCTCGTTTGCTGTGCATACGCGGAATGGGACAACGCGGCTGCGGCAAGCAGAAACGCCACGCCCCATATCAAAGTGGAGAGTGATGTTACAACTTTTCGGATTACGCGATATGTTCGCGCCCTGCCAGGGTAACATCCGATCTGACTCACCGGCATGGGAATGGGCTCGTTCAAGACGCCCTCCAAGCTGTTCTGTGAGTTGTATCCGCCTCGCCCAAGGCCAATTATCGCAAGTTTCCGGACCAAGTAAACGCGGTAGTGTTGTGTTAACCATAGATAATTGACGGTGTGCAGAGAATGGTTAGTAAAATCAATAGTATAACGACTGTTGGGGTTGTCGGCGCAGGAACCATCGGGTCGTCCTGGGCGGCCTACTTCCTGGCCCATGGACTGAAAGTCCGCTGCTGGGACCCGCTCGACGGATATGCGGAAAACGTGACCGCATTCGTGGCGCGCGCCTGGCCGATCATGACCGAGCTGGGGCTGGCCGACGGTGCGTCGCTGGACAATCTCACCTGCCACTACCGGATCACCGAGGCGTTGGACGGGGTTCAGTTCGTCCAGGAAAGCGGCCCGGAAGACGCGGAGATCAAGGCGCGTCTGATGGCGGAGATCGACCGGGATGTTCCCGAAGACGTGGTGATTTCGTCGAGTTCGACGGCCTTGCCCGTGTCGGAGTATCAGCATCTGGCGGCCCATCCGGGCCGCATCGTGCTCGGCCATCCCTTCAACCCGCCCCATCTGATGCCCGTGGTCGAGGTCGGCGGCGGCAAACAGACCGAGACCTGGGCGGTTGACCAGGCGATGGCGTTCTATGACGCGATCGGCAAGACCCCGATCCGCCTGCGCGCGGAGATCCCGGGTCACCTGGTGAATCGATTGCAGGCCGCGCTCTACCGCGAGGCGGTGTATCTGGTCGCGGAAGGCTATGCCTCGGTCGAGGACATCGACAAGGCGATCACCGGGGGGCCCGGTTTGCGCTGGGCGTTCATGGGCCCGCACATGACCTATCATCTGGGCGGTGGGGACGGCGGCATTCGGCGTTATCTCGAAAATCTCGGGCCGAGCCAGGAACGCCGCTGGGCGGCGTTGGGGGACCCCAAGCTCACGGACGCGGTGAAACAGAAGATCATCGACGGGGTCGACGCCGAAGCCCATGGCCGCACGATCGGTGAACTGACCACAGACCGAGATGCGACCCTGCTGAAGCTTCTCAAGGCCCTTGGCAGCGGTAAAGATTAGGCTTCCGGCGTCGCCGCCTGCAGTACGCCGGTAGTTTTTTGAATTTGACTGTCCAAGGAGCGTTCCGTGACCTCAACCAAGTCTTCATCCACGTCGTTGTTCTCACCCCTCGATATTCGTGGCGCGCGGTTCCGAAACCGGACCGTAATTTCGCCCATGTGCACCTATTCGGCGCAGGACGGCCTGGCGAGTGACTGGCACCTCGTGCATCTCGGCCAGTACGCGCTGGGCGGGGCGGCGGCGGTGTTCACCGAAGCGGCGGCGGTAGAGGCGCGTGGCCGGATCACCCATGGTGATCTGGGCATCTGGTCGTCTGCGCATGCGGCGGCGCTGAAGCCGATCACGGCTTTCCTGCGCCAGCATGGCGCGCTGCCGGCAATCCAGATCGCCCATGCGGGGCGCAAGGCGAGCATGCAGCGCCCGTGGCATGGCAACGGACCGCTCGACGATACGGACCGCGCCCGCGGCGAAGACAATTGGGATATCGTCGCCGCCAGTGCCGAGCCCGTGAAGGAGGGTTGGTTGATGCCGGCCGAGCTGTCGCTGAACGAGATCGCGGAGATTCAGGCGAACTTTGCAGCCGCCGCCGGGTATGCGGTCGAGGCCGGCTTCGAGGTGCTGGAAATTCATTCGGCCCACGGCTATCTCGCCCATTCGTTTCTGTCGCCGATCTCCAATCATCGCAAGGATGCCTATGGCGGCGATCTGGCCGGGCGCATGCGCTTCACGCTGGAGACGGCGGAGAAGGTCCGCGCGGTCTGGCCCGAGGAAAAGCCTCTGTTCGTGCGGATCTCCGCCGTCGATGTGGACGGCGGCGGCGAGGGCTGGCAACTCGATGATTCGGTCGCGCTGGCCGGGGAGCTCAAGGCCCGCGGCGTCGATGTCGTCGATTGCTCGTCGGGCGGTATATCGGGGCTTGCAACAGCCGCCCTCGGCCCGCGTGAGCAGGGCTTCCGGGCACCTTATGCGTCACGAATTCGCGAAGAGGCGGGGGTCTCGACCATGGTCGTCGGACTGGTGCTGGACGCGGATGTCGCCGAGAGTCTGGTGGCGTCCGGGGCGGCTGATCTTGTCGCCGTTGGCCGCGAGGCGCTCTACGATCCTCAATGGCCCCATCACATGGCCCACACGCTTGGCGCCGATCCCGACTTTGCGGCATGGCCCGAGCAGTATGGCTGGTGGCTGGTCCGGCGGGAGCCACTGTTGGCGGCCATTCGCAATGACTGATCACCCCCTCTGATATGACGGCGCCCCGCTACCAGAATCAGTCGGCGGAACGCAGTTTCGCGATCCTCGAATGTGTGGGTGCTGCGGAGAATCCGATTCCTCTGGCCGTCATTGTGCGCGAAACCGGCCTTAACCGGGCGACCGTCTTTCGCATGCTCGCCGTGCTGACCCGGATGGGCTGGATCTACAAGAGCGAGACCGACAGCACCTACGCGCTCGGTTACAAGGCATTTGGGCTGGGGCGCCGGAAGAATCAGCTCGAGACTGTTGCCCATCATGCGCGGCCCTTTATGCGTCGTCTGGCCGCGGATCTGGGCGAATCCGTGCATTTGGCGGCACGGGAAGGCACACAGATTGTCTGTTTCGACAAGGCGGAGCCGTCCGACGGACCCCCTTTGGTCATCGCCGTCGGCATGCGCCTTGATGCCCATGCGACCGCTTCCGGGAAGGCCGTACTCGCCTGGCTGGCGCCGGATGAGGTGCGCCAGCTCTATTCCCGGCATCCGCCAGAAGCTCGGACGGCCCGGACGATCACCGGTGTCGACACGTTGTTGCTTGAGTTGTCAGCCATCCGCATGCAGGGCTATGCCGTGGATGAAGGTGAGGCTATTCCCGAGTTCAACTGCGTCGCGGCACCGATCATGCACGTCTCAGGCGAGGCGGTGGCGGCGCTCTCCGTATCGGGCCCCGCGTCGCGGCTTGATCCGGCGAGAGTCTCCCTTCTGGCCGGCCGGCTGACCGCGACAGCGGCGGAAATTTCCGACTATATTGTCGACCACGATTCACGATCCGACAGCCGATGAGCGCAGAATCCGCACCGTCTCGAAGCACTCATTTTCCCAGGGAACAGCATGCCAGCACCAATCAAATTTTATTTCGATTTCGTATCCGCCTACTCCTATGTCGCGATGAACCGGATCGATGCGATCGGGGCACGCTGGGGCCGTGAGGTCGAGTGGAATTGCGTGCCGTTGCCGGAGATCCTGAACCATCACGAGGCGATCTCGCCGCGCGACCAGCCGGCCAAGTTCGCGCACAACATGAAGGACTTTCCGCGGCTGTGCGAGATGAACGGCCTGCCGGTCAGTTTTCCGCCGGAGGTGCCGCCCTATGGCGCCACACTTCACCGTCTGGTGTTCTGGCGCCTGCAGCGAAAGGACACGACCCTGGCGCGGGCATTTGCACAGGCGGTGGACCACCGCTATTTCGGGACCGGCAAGGAGGTGCGCACCGCGCAGCAACTCGCGATTGCATGCAAGGTGCGCGGGGTGGCGGTGAGCCTGAAAGAAATCCAGGCGGCTGCCAACGACAAGCGCGCCCGGAAGGCGTTGCGCGATGCCTATGACCGGGCGCTGGCCGACGGCATGTTCGGTGCGCCATTCATGGTCCTGGACGGCGAGACGTTCTGGGGTGCGGACCGGCTCGACCATCTGGAGTTCCGCCTGGAGCAGGCGATCAAGACCCCGCGCGGGTTCGAAACATTTGAGTTCTCCAGCCCGTTTACCTCGAACAACGGCCCGCTGTTCGTGAAGTGCACTATGTCAAAGGCGACGTTCGGGTTTCGCGCCGACCACCGCCACCTCAACCCGCGCGATGTCGTACATGGCGGCTGGATGACCAGCTTCGTCGATGTCGCGATGGCGCAGTCGGCGATGTACGAGATGGGCGTGGTCGGGTTGACGCCGACGATTCATCTGGAGGCTGACTTCCTGGCGCCGATCTATCCCGGTCAGTGGGTCACATGTGATGCGCGGCTGGTGAAGAGCACGCGGACCATGAACTTCGTCGAGGGGACGGTCGTCGCCGACGGCGAGCCGGTCCTGCGTTGCTCGGCGATCTATCGCAAGCCGCGCGATGTCAAACCCAGGATCGGCAAGTTCATGTCGCCGACCCATGAGATATATGGCTGATCGGTCGAGCCTTACCGGCCGGGTGTGTTGTCGACGAAAGCCTGGAAGATTTCGTCGAACTTCTGATGGGTGTCGGCGAAGGCTTCGATGAGCGTGGGGTCGAAATGTCCGGCGGAATCGATGCGTTCGTCGCCCAGCAGAATAATGTCGCGCGCCCGCGCATGGTCGAGCGCCGGTTTGTAGGAACGTTCCGAGCGCAGCGCGTCATAAATATCGGCCATT
>JAQCFD010000060.1 GCA_027618305.1 Pseudomonadota bacterium | reverse complement strand
GTTCGTGCCGGTTGAGATCGAGCCGGATTGCTTGCCGCCGGCACAGGAACCTCCCGACAGCAGCGGCGCTCGCCGACCGGATCGCCCTCGCGCAGACAGAAGAGGTTGTCGTCAAAGAAGAACATCCCGACGACGCTCGCTCCGTGCGAACCATCCTCCAGTTGCGGAAGAATCATGGTGGCAAGCTTGAACGTCGCCGCCATGTCGGTGGCGAAGACATACGCGAGCTTCATTTCTTGCGCTCCGTCATGTGATGTTTCCTGCTCATGGTTTGGGTGTGCACTACTGCCGGTCAGTCTGCGCCGAACCGGCGCTCGAAAGTTCGAGAGCAAGCTGATTGAGCATCGACGCCACACCACCGGGTCCGTAGGCATGGACGAGACGTGGCATCAGCTCCGTCATCAGCGCGGCGAGCAGTGTATCGTTGGGGATGCCGGCCCTGTCGCAACGCGCGATCACGGCGCGCACCTGTTCCAGTGCTTCCGCAAAGCGTGGCGGAAGTTCGGCGCCGGAGGCGTCATCGACGGGTTCGAGCAGACCTTGCGCTGAAATCATGAGGCGTATCTCACCGTCCCTCAAAGCTGCGTCGGATTGGGTGCATTGCCATAAACGGCCTTCGGATCGAAGGTCCGGGACGCCTCGGTGAAGGCGAGGCGGGCGGGCCCGCCAGACGGTCCCCGCAGTTCAACGGACCGGTAGAAGCAGGAACGGTAGCCAACATGGCAGCTGGCGCCGCCGCCGCCGATCTGCACGCGCAGCCAGACAGCGTCCTGATCGTCGTCGATGCGCATCTCGACAACCGTCTGGACGAGGCCGCTGGTTGCGCCCTTGCGCCACAGGCACTGACGGCTCCGGCTCCAGTAATGTGCCTCGCCGGTGGCGATCGTTTTCCGCAGAGCCTCGCCATTCATGTAACCCAGCATCAGCACCTCGCCGCTGATGGCGTCGGTCGTGACGCAAGGGATGAGACCATCGCAATCGAACTTCGGGGCGAGCGCCAAGCCTTCCTCGACCTGCTCGACCGTGGTGCGGGTGGCGAAGGGAGAAGGGGCGGCCGCGCCTGCCTCGTCAGGACTCATGCGGGGCGCTCCTGGGGCTGCCGATCACCGACAGGAACTCCCGGCGGGTGGCAGCGTCGTCACGGAAGGAGCCCAGCAGACGGCTCGTCACCATGCTGACCCCCGGCTTGCGAATGCCGCGCGTGGTCATGCACTGGTGCGCCGCCTCAATGACGACTCCGACACCGCGCGGCTTCAGCACTTCTTGGATCGTGTCCGCGATCTGCGACGTCAGCGCTTCCTGAATCTGCATCCGCTTGGCGAACACCTCGACCAGGCGCGCAAGCTTGGAGATGCCGACAACCCGCCCAGACGGCAGATAGCCGATATGCACCTTACCGAGGATGGGAACGATGTGATGCTCGCAGTGCGATTCGAGGCGAATGTCGCGCAGGACGATCATTTCGTCATAGGCGGCGGTCTCCTCGAACGTCGTCGCAAGCAGGGCCACCGGATCCTCGCCGTATCCGGCGAAAAACTCCTCGTAGGCCCGGACCACACGCTCGGGTGTCCCTTTCAGCCCCTCCCGATCAGGATCGTCGCCGGCCCACTCGATCAGCGTGCGGACGGCCAATTCCGCCTCGGACTGACTGGGCCGGCGGCGCATCGTCGATGCGGAGCGGACTGAGTTCTCCGGCCGGCTCCCGACCACCGCTGTATCCATGTCGAACCCTTTCCTGCGGCCACGCCCGGCTTCCCGGGGCGCTTGGCTCTTGTAATCAATGAACGAAACGTTATAACATTGCATAAGCTAAACGCAAGAAGGGATAAGGCCATGACGCTCCTGTCGATCCAGCCCCGGCCCTGCACCGATTCCAACTGTCGCGGGCAGCATGCGCCGGCTGAACGGGTTGCGCTGGCAATGTCCCTCTGCGGCGCGCGAGGGGCGCAGTTAACGACGCTCAGGCGGCAGATCCTGGAGCTGCTCTGGGAGAGTGGTCGACCGACGGGCGCTTACGAACTGATCGAAGCGCTGAAGCTCAGAGACTCCCGCCCGGTGGGGCCGCCCACCGTCTACCGGGCGCTCGAGTTCCTGATGTCCCAGGGTCTCGTCTCGAAGATCGAGAGCCGGAACGCTTACGTCCCCTGCACGCATCCGGAGCGTCGGCATGATTGTCTTTTCTTCATTTGTAGCAACTGCGGGGCATCGGTCGAGTTGGAAGACCCGCGGGTCGCACAGCTACTCGTCGAGGATGCCGCCGTCCTGGGGTTCCGCGTGACGCGACCCGTGGTCGAGGTGGAGGGCACCTGCGCGAGCTGCATCGCGGCTGGCGCGGCCTGAATGGGCGAGAGGAACCCCATGGAAAGCTGGAATCTCGATGGATTGTCGCAGCGTCTGCCGATCTCGGTGCTGACCGGGTTCCTCGGCAGCGGCAAGACGACTGTGCTCAACCATCTGATCCAACAGCCCGCGCTGAGCCGGACACTCGTGCTCATCAACGAGTTCGGCGAGATCGGCCTCGACCATGATCTCGTGACGCACAGCAAGGATGACGTCGTCATCGAGATGTCGAGCGGCTGCCTCTGCTGCACCATCCGGGGCGACCTTGCCAAGACCTTGCGCGAGGCCCCTGGTCGGTTCGCGCGTGGCGGCAAGCTGTGGTTCGACCGGGTGATCATCGAGACGACCGGGCTCGCGGACCCGGCCCCGATCCTCCACACCCTGATGACCGAGCCGTCCGTCGCGCGGCGCTATCGCCTCGACGGGGTCATCACCACGGTAGACGCCGTCAACGGCGGCGACACGCTCGATCGACAGATCGAGTCGGTGAAGCAGGCGGCCGTAGCCGACCGGTTGCTGATCACCAAGACAGACCTCGTCGATAACGAGGTGTTGCTCGGACTGCAGAACCGCCTGCGGGGCCTCAACCCTGCCGCGCCGCAGATCATTGCGGAGAACGGTATCGCCGATCCGGCAGTTCTGTTCGACGCCGGCCTTTACGATCCGCGGACCAAGACCCTGGAGGTGCAGCGCTGGCTCAGGGCGGAAGCCTATGCCGTGCCGCACAGTCATGAACACGGACCGGCCGGCAACGGTCACACCCATAAACACAACGACGTCAATCGCCATGACGCGCACATCAAGGCGGTTTGCCTCACGATCGATGAGCCGATCCATGGCGATGCGCTCGATCTCTGGCTCGAAGCGCTTCTCCTGCTACGGGGCGCGGATTTTCTGCGCACCAAGGGGATCATCAATGTGGTCGATCTCGAAGGGCCGATCGTCATTCACGGCGTCCAACACATCTTCCACCCTGCGGTCATGTTGAAGAAATGGCCGAGTGAAGACCGTCGCTCCCGGATCGTCTTCATCACCCGTGACATCGAAGAGTCCGTCCTCCGCGACACGCTCAAAATGTTCACCGATGCCACGGCCCAGCGGCCGGAGCTCCTACCCGTCGAGTCGGGCGACAGCGACATCGCCATGTTCGAGGTTCGGGCATGACGCTGCGTCTGACCAACACGCTGAGCCGGGGGAAAGAGCCCTTCTCGCCGGCGAAGCCCGATCACGTCACGATGTATGTCTGCGGGCCGACCGTCTACAACTTCGCCCACATCGGCAATGCCCGCCCGGCGGTCGTCTTCGACGTTCTCTATCGTCTCCTGAAGCGGCGATTCGGGCGGGTCGTCTACGCCCGCAACTTCACGGATGTCGACGACAAGATCACCGCCGCCGCGCAGCAAGCCGGCCAGCCGATCTCGGCGGTCACCGAGCGCTACATCGAAGCTTACCATGCCGATATGGCCGCACTCGGGATCCTGACGCCGGACCTCGAGCCGCGCGTGACGGAGCACATTCCCGAGATCATCGGCATGGTGGAGCGGTTGATTGCGCGGGGTCACGCCTATGCGGTCGAGGGACACGTCCTGTTCGATGTGCGCTCCTTTCCGGCATACGGGGCCCTGTCTGGCCGTAATCGTGACGAGATGATCGCCGGTGCGAGGGTGGAAGTGGCCCCCTACAAGCGCGACTCGGCGGACTTCGTCCTCTGGAAGCCCTCGACATCAGACCTTCCGGGCTGGGAAAGCCCCTGGGGCCGCGGGCGACCCGGCTGGCATATCGAGTGCTCGGCGATGATCGAGCGGCATCTGGGGGCGTCGATCGACATCCATGGCGGCGGCCAGGACCTGATCTTTCCGCACCATGAGAACGAGATCGCCCAAGGCACCTGCGCCCATGATGGGGAGCTCTACTGCCGCTTCTGGGTCCACAACGGCTTCGTCACCGTCGAGGGGCGAAAAATGTCGAAGTCGCTCGGCAATGTGCTGCTCGTCCGCGATCTGCTGGGCGAAGCGCCGGGCGAGGCCATCCGCTTCGCACTCCTGGGCGCGCATTACCGCCAGCCGCTTGACTGGAGCACGGACGGGCTCGTTCAGGCGAGGCGTGGACTCGACCGTCTTTATGGCGTGCTTCGGGACCTCGGCGATGTCCCGGACAATGCCTGTCCGCCGGGCATGCTGGACGCGTTCGAGGCAGCTCTTGAGGACGATCTGAACTTCCCTGCAGCGATTGCCGAACTTTTTCGCATCGCAAAGGCAGCGCGCCAGGCGATGACCGTGACGAATCGTGTCGCATACAAGGCGGCATTGCGCGAAGCGGGCGGCCTGCTGGGCCTGCTGCAGCAGGATCCAGCCGCCTGGTTCGGACAGCACACAGAAGAAGTCGGCGACACGGCAAAAATTCAGCGTCTGGTTGAGGTACGGCTGGCCGCGCGATCAGCACGAGACTACGCGACCGCGGACAGGATCCGTGACGAACTCGCTGCCCTGGGCGTCGCTGTTCAGGATCGGGCCGAAGGCGCGGCTTGGCAGAGAACCGAATAGGTCGATGTCGCTATGTCTCCTTGCCCTCATACCATGTCAGCTATCAACGCGGGATTTCTGTCCAAATGATCCGCAGGAATCCACGTGGCGATCTCCCTGTCGTCCATGACAGCGCTTTCGTCGATCCAACGGCCATTCTCTGCGGTCGCGTGGTCGTCCACGAGAACGTCTTCATTGGGCCGTATGCCGTGATCCGCGCTGACGAGGTCGATGCTAACGGCCACATGGAGCCCATCGTCATCGGCGCTCACTCAAACATCCAGGATGGTGTGGTCATCCATTCCAAGTCTGGCGCCGCGGTTACCATCGGCGAGCGGACCTCGATCGCACATCGCGCGATTATCCATGGTCCCTGCACGGTCGGCGAGAGTGTTTTCATTGGCTTCAACAGTGTGCTCTTCAACTGCGCAGTGGGCGAAGGCTGCGTTGTGCGTCACAACTCGGTGGTCGATGGCTGCGACCTGCCGGCTGGGTTCTACGTCCCCTCGACACAGCGCATCGGACCCCACACCGACCTCACCACCATGCCCAGGGTCACGGCCGATGCCTCTGAGTTCTCGGAGGACGTCGTGCGCACCAACAACTCTCTCGTTCAGGGATACAAGCGCCTTGAGGGGGAGTTCTGAACATGCGCGTTGACCTCCCATGCCCGATCGCCAATCCCGCGCAGGGACCTTCCAATCCATCCGGGCGCTATTCGCGCACCGCCGCTTTCCGCGATTGCCGAAGGGGCCGGGCCGGTTGTCCTTTTATCTTTAGGTCGTTCTTATGATCCAGATCACGCTGCCTGACGGCACCCAAACCCATGACGCACCTGTTCGTGGTGCCGAGATCGCCGCCCGGTCAGGCGACGCTACCGCCGACAAGGCGCTGGCCATCCGGACCGATGGCGTCTTGCGAGATCTTAATGACCTCATCGAGCACGATGGGCGTGTCGAGGTCGTCACCCGCGATCACCCAGAGGCACTTGAGTTGCTGCGGCATGACGCGGCGCATGTCCTGGCCGAGGCCGTCAAAGAGCTCTATCCCGATGCCCAGGTCACCATCGGCCCTACGATTGAGAACGGGTTCTACTACGACTTTGCGCGCGAGACCTCGTTCACGCCGGAAGACCTCGTCCGAATCGAGGAACGCATGCGCGAGATCGTCGCGCGGGACGAGCCGATCGAGCGTGAGTTGTGGGCGCGCGACGACGCGATCCGCTACTTCGAAGCTAAGGGCGAGCGCTATAAGGCCGAGATTATTGCCGGCATTCCGGCAACGGAGACGTTGAGCGTCTATCGCCAGGGAGAATTCCGCGACCTCTGCCGCGGTCCACACCTGACTTCGACAGGCAAGCTCGGCACCGCCTTCAAGCTGCTGAAGGTCGCCGGCGCCTATTGGCGCGGGGATCACCGCAATCCGATGCTGCAGCGAATCTATGGTACCGCGTGGCGCGACCAGGCCGAGCTCGACGCGCATCTTCACCAGCTTGAAGAGGCCGAGAAGCGCGATCATCGGAAGCTCAGCCGTGACATGGACCTGTTTCATTTTCAGGAGGAAGCGCCAGGCGCCGTCTTCTGGCATCCCAAGGGCTGGACGCTGTTCCAGACCCTGATCGACTACATGCGTCAGCGTCAGGCGCGGGCCGGTTATGTGGAAATCAATACGCCGGACATCATGGATCGGAGCCTGTGGGAGCAGTCGGGCCATTGGGAAAAGTTCGGCGAGAACATGTTCACCACCGAAGCGAAGGAGAAACGTGTCTTCGCCTTGAAGCCGATGAACTGCCCCGGCGGAGTCCAAGTCTACAAGCAGGGAATCAAGAGCTACCGAGATTTACCCCTGCGCATCGCCGAATTCGGCAAGGTTCACCGGTTCGAACCGTCAGGTGCCCTGCACGGTCTCATGCGCGTACGCGCCTTCACCCAGGACGACGCGCATATATTCTGCACGGAAGAGCAGATCACTCAGGAATGCCGGATCGTCTGCCAGCTCATCCTGAACATCTATCGCGACTTCGGCTTCGAGGATGTGCGGATCAAGTTCTCCGACCGTCCGGCGAAGCGGATCGGATCGGACGCGATCTGGACCAGATCGGAAGCGGCCTTGAAAGCCGCCGTCGATGCGACGGGCCTGTCCTATACGACAAATCCTGGTGAAGGCGCCTTCTACGGTCCGAAGCTGGAGTTCGTGCTGCGGGACGCCATCGGCCGCGACTGGCAATGCGGCACCTTGCAGGTGGACCTCAATTTGCCGGAGCGGCTGGGTGCGTTTTACATCGGCCCGGATGGCGAGAAGCACTCGCCTGTCATGCTGCATAGGGCGCTGTTCGGATCGCTGGAGCGGTTCACCGGTATTCTGCTGGAGCACTACGCCGGCAAGCTGCCGCTCTGGCTGGCGCCGGTCCAGGCCGTGGTCGCGACCATCACCTCCGATGGCGACTCTTACGCGAGTGAGGTCGCCGGCCTCTTGATGGCGCAGGGCCTCCGGGTCGAGACCGATCTGCGCAATGAGAAGATCGGCTACAAGATCCGTGAGCACAGCCTGGCCAAGGTGCCGGTGCTGCTGGTTGTCGGCAAGCGCGAGGCCAAGGAGGGCACCGTCTCGCTGCGCCGGATCGGCCGCAACGACAACGAAACCCTTACGCTACGCGAAGCCACGGTTCGGCTCGAAACCGAGGCGCTTCGCAGCACACTTGCTCCCGTCAGCTTTCCGAACGAAGGCCCGAGTGAAGACAAGGAACGGCTTACCGAAGCCGTAGCCGGGTAACCGTCATGATGAAGCTGAAGACGCACGGCCGATACCGCTACAGCCCCATCTCTGGCCGACCGCATTACGAATGGCCCGGCGGCAAGCGGCTTGCCTTTTACGTTGCGGTCAATGTGGAGCACTTTCACTTCGGCGAGGGGCTCGGTCATACGCCGTCCTACGCGACACCCCAGCCCGATGTGCGGAATTTTGCCTGGCGCGATTATGGCCTGCGTGTCGGCATCTGGAGGCTCTTCGACCTTTTCGACGAATTGCAAATCCCTGCCTGCCTTCTGGTCAATTCCGCAGTCTATGACTATGCGCCACAGATTCTCGAACGCGCACGGATGCGTGGGGACGAGATTGTCGCCCATGGGAGGACGAATTCGGAGCGCCAAGGCGATCTCGACGAAGCTGCCGAGCGCGCGCTGATCGCCGAGGCGACCACCACGATCACCCAGAATGAAGGCTACCCTCCTCAGGGTTGGCTCGGTCCGTGGATATCCGAAACAAACGTCACTCCCGATCTGCTCAAGGAGGCAGGCTATTCCTATGTCCTCGATTGGCCGCTGGATGACCAACCGGTCTGGCTCGCGACGCGTGCTGGTCCGCTATTGGCAATGCCCTATCCGGTTGAAATCAATGACGCGCCGGCCCTGCTCACCCGCCATCATACGGCCGCTGACTTTGCCGGCATGATCGTCGACCAGTTCGACGAGATGCTGCGTCAGTCGGTGCAGCAGCCGCTCGTCTGCGCGATCTCACTCCATACGCCCGTAGTGGGACAGCCGTTCCGGTTGGTCCAGCTCCGCCGCGCGCTTCAGCACGTTCGCGCGCACGCGGACAGTGCGCATGTGTGGTTCACGCGGCCAAGCGAGATCGCGGCTCATGTCGCGAGCCTACCGCACGGTATCGTACCCGGATCGGAGATCTAAATGCTGGAGAAGTCCCTCAATGCGTAGGCCGATCGGTGTCCATGGGTTCGCGGACGAGGCCCGGCCCGGTGTCGCCGCCTCGCCCCTCAGCAGTGGCGTGGTCGCTCGCCTTCTCTGGGCCGGCGGCCTTGCCACCCTGCTCTGGATCGCTGCGGCATGGGCGATGGGGTGGCTGCCATGACGGCCGTCATCTCCCTCAACGACGTCACCTTGGGATACGACCGCCATCCGGCCGTGCATCATCTGACAGGTAGCTTCGTGGCTGGCTCTCTGACGGCGGTGGTGGGCCCCAATGGGGCCGGCAAGAGCACCCTGCTCAAAGGGCTGATTGGCACTCTGGCGCCGCTGGATGGTCGCCTGGAACGCAACGGGCTGCGCCAGCGCGATATTGCCTATCTTCCCCAGCAGGCCGAGATCGACCGCAGTTTTCCGATCTCTGTTATGGAGACAGTGCTGCTCGGTCACTGGCGGACGATCGGTCTGTTCCGCCCAGTCACGCGCGCCCTGCGGCGACAAGCCGAAGAAGCGCTGGTGGCCGTCGGTCTCGATGGCTTCGGCCGGCGGCCCATTGCCTCCCTGTCGGCGGGGCAGTTTCAGCGAGTGCTGTTCGCCCGCATGTTGTTGCAGGACTGTCCCGTCATACTGCTTGACGAACCCTTCACCGCGATCGATGCCAGGACCACGGTCGACCTCCTTGCCGTGGTGACACGCTGGCACGGCGAGCAGCGCACCGTGATTGCCGTCCTCCACGATCTCGATCAGGTGCGGGAGAACTTTCCCGAGGCCTTGCTGATCTCCCGGGAGCCCATCGCCTGGGGACCGACCGCCGAGGTGCTGCGTGCCGAGCATCTCTTTAAAGCACGGCAGATGGCCGAGGCATGGGACGACCGCGCCGAAATCTGCCGGCGGAGCATCGCCTGATGGATCTGTATGCCGCGCTCATCCAGCCGTTTATCGAGTTCGGATTCATGCGCAGGGCGCTGGTGGCATGCCTCGCACTCAGTCTTGGCTGCGGCCCCGTCGGGGTGCTCCTTGTGTTGCGCCGCATGAGCCTTGTCGGAGATGCCCTGAGCCACGCCGTGCTACCGGGTGCGGCCATCGGCTTCATGATCGCCGGGCTCTCGCTTGTTGTCATGAGTCTTGGCGGCTTCATCGCGGGCATTGCGGTGGCGGTTCTGTCCGGTTTCGTCGCGCGCGTAACGCCGCAGCGCGAGGACGCGAGCTTTGCCGCCTTCTATCTCATCTCGCTGGCGCTCGGGGTCCTCATCGTCTCCACCCGCGGCAGCAATGTCGATCTCATGCACGTCCTTTTCGGAACCATCCTTGCCGTCGACGATGCGTCACTGCTGCTCGTCGTCTCGATCGCGACGCTGACCCTGGTCGTTCTGGCTGTTATCGGACGCGGGCTGATCGTCGAGTGCTTCGACCCCGGGTTCCTGCGCGCTGTAGGCGGGCCCGGTGCCGCTTTGCACTTCGCCTTCCTGGTGCTGGTTGTCATGAACCTAGTCGCTGGATTCCATGCACTCGGGACGCTGATGGCGGTTGGGTTGATGATGCTACCCGCTGTTGCCGCCCGTTTCTGGGCCAGCCAGATCGCGACCCTGGCGGTGACGAGCAGCGCCATCGCGTTCGCGTCCGGCTATACCGGCCTTCTGCTCTCCTACCACGCCAGTCTTCCGTCCGGCCCGGCCATCATCCTGGTCGCCGGCGGAGTCTACATCGTCTCGGTTGTCGCCGGTCCGCGCGGCAGCCTGTGGGCGCGGTTCCTACCGCGCCGCCATCTCGAAGCCTGAACCGCAACGGAGGACCCGAACCATGTATCGCCTTTCACGCCGCTTGTTCCTTGCTGCACTTGCCACGCTCGCCGTCGCCACGACTTCTCCATCTTGGGCGGCCGACAAACTCAAGGTGGTCACCACCTTCACCATTCTTGGCGACATGGCGCGGAATGTCGGCGGGGAGCACATCGCTCTCACCACGCTGGTCGGCCCGGATGGAGACGCCCATGTCTATGAACCGACCCCGGCGGACGCGCGAGCACTGGCCCAGGCCGACCTCGTCATCGTCAACGGCCTCGGCTTCGAAGGCTGGATCGACCGCCTCGTCAAGGCTTCGGGCTACAAGGGGCCGGTGGTGGTGGCCAGCAACGGTATCTCCGCGCTGAAAGCAGAAGAAGATCACGGTCATGATCAAAGTCATGCAAAGACGCATGCGGAGAAAGGCAAAGATGACCACCACGGCGAACCCGATCCCCACGCCTGGCAGGATCTGGCCAACGGTCGCCTCTATGTCGCCAATATCGCTCGCGCGCTTGCTGCTGCCGATCCAGCTCACGCGGACGACTACCGTCGTCGGGCCGCCGCCTACGATAGCGAACTGGCGGCGCTGGCTCGCGAAATCCGTAACCGGCTTGACGCCGTCCCTTCGGATCGGCGCAAGGTGATCACCTCGCACGACGCGTTCCAGTATTTCGGGCGCGCCTACGGCATCGACTTCCACGCGCCGGTAGGCTTGAGTACCGAAAGCGAACCGTCGGCCGGCGAGGTCGCCGCACTCGTTCGCCAGATGCGGGATGAGGGCATCCGGGCGCTGTTCGTCGAGAACATCACCGACCCACGCCTGATTCAGCAACTCGCGCGTGAAGCCAGCGCCGTCATCGGCGGCACGCTTTACTCGGACTCGCTTTCCGGCCCCACCGGCCCGGCGCCGACCTATCTCGACATGTTCCGCCACAACGTGAGCGAAATCGCCAAGGCATTCGCCAGCTGAGCAGGAACGGCTGCCTGTAAAGCCTTGCAAACGAATGAAAGAGGTTACCCATGAACCAGATCCCCGTGACTGTCCTGACCGGCTATCTCGGCGCCGGCAAGACAACGCTCCTGAACCGCATCCTGACCGAACAGCACGGCAAGAAATACGCCGTCGTCGTCAACGAGTTTGGCGAGATCGGTATCGACAACGACCTCGTGGTCAACGCCGACGAGGAAGTGTTCGAGATGAACAACGGTTGCATCTGCTGCACCGTGCGCGGTGACTTGATCCGCATTCTCGGCGGCCTGATGAAACGGCAAGGCAGCTTCGACGGAATCCTCATCGAGACCACGGGCCTTGCGGACCCTGCGCCGGTCGCCCAGACCTTCTTCGTCGACGAAGACGTTCGGCGGCGGACCTGGCTCGATTCAATCGTCACGGTGGTCGACGCCCGCCATGTCGTCCAGCGGCTGGAAGACAGCCATGAGGCGCTGGAGCAGATTGCCTTCGCTGACGTCATCCTCCTCAACAAGACAGACCTCGTGTCGGCCGATGAACTAGCTCAGGTGGAGAGGCGCATCCGTTCAATCAATGCGACGGCGATCATCCATCGCACGCAGCGATGCGAGGTGGATCTCGCTGCGGTTCTGGGGCGCCGTGCCTTCGATCTCGATCGCATCCTGGCGATTGAGCCGAACTTCCTTTCGGAAGACGACCATGAACACGACGACGCGGTGAAGAGCGTATGCCTGCGCACCGATCGTCCCTTAGATGGCGCCCGTCTCACGGGCTGGCTGCAGCGCATGCTGGCCGAGCGCGGGCAGGACCTTTTGCGGACCAAAGGCATCCTATCCATCGCCGGCCAGGACAAGCAATTCGTCGTCCAGGCGGTCCATATGCTGATGGAAGGCAATTTCACGAAACCCTGGGACCCAAACGAGAACCGAGAGAGCCGCTTGGTGTTCATCGGGCGCAACATCGATGGGACGGAACTCCGTCAGCAGTTCGACGCCTGCATCGCATGAGCTCTTCCGCCGAACAGGGCACGAAGTCACTGCTCGATCGCATAGGCACCAAGCGGATGCTCCACGCCTATGTGGTAGGCGTCGCGTTCCTTGAGGGGGGAGTCCTCGCGGCTGCTCTGGGGGATGGTCGGGTCGCCTTCATCGGCAGCGAGAACGCAAACGCTCCGCGCTTCGTTTCGGTGCATGACGGGGTCTGTCTTTCGCTGGCCGTAGATCTCGGCGGAGAGCGCGTACTGACGGGCGGAGATGATGGTCGGCTGGTGAGCACGGATACCGCCGGGGAGACCACCGCAATCTCAGCCATCGATGGGCGGTGGGTCGAGCCGATCGCCGTCAGCATGGCATCAGGACTGCGCGCTGCGGGCTTCGGCAAGACAGTTTGCCTTTTCGCGCGAGACGGTTCAGCGGTTGGAACATTCGTTCATCCTAACACGGTCGGCGGTCTGGCGTTCGACCCGAAAGGACGGCGGCTTGCGACCGCCCATTATGGTGGCGCGAGCCTCTGGTGGGCGAAGGCAGGCGGGCAGCAACCCAAACGGCTTGCCTGGTCGGGCTCGCACCTCAGTCTGACCTTGAGCCCGGACGGGAAGGACATCGTCACCGCGATGCAGGAAAACGAGCTGCACGGGTGGCGTGTCTCCGATGGCGCCGACATGCGGATGTCCGGCTATCCGGCGAAAGTGAGGTCGATGAGCTGGCTGCCGAAAGGACGGTTCCTGGCGACCAGCGGTGCGGAGCCCGTCGTCTGTTGGCCCTTCCACGGCAAGGGCGGCCCCATGGGCAAAGCGCCGCTTGACCTCGGATGGGGAGTCGACGGCGTGGTGACAGTGGTGGCTGCCCACCCTCGGCATGACGTGGTGGCTGCCGGATATGAGGACGGTGCGACCATCCTGGTACAGATCGACCGGCCTCATCCGGTCTTGGTCAAGCAGCCCGGCGAGGGGGCAGTAACCGCGCTCGCCTGGTCGGCGGACGGACAGCATCTCGCGCTCGGCACGGAAAGCGGCTTTATCGGTCGAGTTCGGCTCTCGGACTGGCGGGCTCCAACATGATCGCGATCAGGGGAACGCCAAGCGAGGTTCTTTCATGAAACGGACGGGCAAGCGTGCGCCATCCCCATGCATCGACGTCTGCCGTCTCGACCCGAAGACGGGGTGGTGCCTCGGCTGTGGCAGGACCGCCGGCGAGATCGGCGAATGGTCCAAGCTTACACCGTTCCGCCGAGGCCGGCTTCAACAGGAACTCGCGCGCCGCCTCGGGAAGCTCGGGCAGCGCACGCTGTTGGAAAGCGAATGAAACGATCAACGATCAGTATTGACTATCTAAGGGGCGGGTTGCTGGCGCTTTTATTTATGCTGGCGGGAGCCAGAGGCGCTCCGGCTTTAGCGCATCCGCACGCCTGGATCGACCTGCGGAGCACCGTCGTGCTGGATGCCGACGGCCGCGTGATCGCCATCGAACAGGAATGGCTGTTCGATCAGTTTTACACGGTCTTCGTCACGGAGGAGCTGTCGGGTGCGGCCGGCACCCGGGCCGAGGCGCTGAAAGCGCTCGCCCGCAGCAACCTCCAGAATCTGCGCTCCTACGACTACTTCACCGAGGTGCGCTCGGGCGGTGCGAAGGTTGCGCTCGGCACGGTGAGCGAGTTCGAAAGCGAGCTGCGCGAGGGCCGGCTGTGGATGCGCTTCGTGGTACCGCTCGCCACACCCGTGGATCCAACTGAGCGAGCGCTCGCATTCGCTATCTTCGACCCAACCTACTA
>JAQCFD010000059.1 GCA_027618305.1 Pseudomonadota bacterium | reverse complement strand
GCAAACGCCCCCCGACGATCCGGCGCGTGGTGATGGCACGTCCTGCCCTATACGTTGAACGCGCAGTAGAAAGCTCGTCCGACTATCACTCCCAGCGGCCGCTGATCAGGACGAAGGCGACCTTGGCCGGCTTACCGGACCTGTTTGTCCAAGCATGGTTTGTGCCGCGCTGAATCAGGACGTCGCCCGGCCCAAGAACCGTTTCCCCCTTCTCCATAATCGCCGTGAGTTCGCCCTCGATGACAATGGCATAGTCGACCGTCTCCGTCGTGTGCATCCCGGGATGCGCCCCGTCTCCGCCCGGCCGCTCGGCATCCTCGAACAGCTTGCCGAACATGCCTTCGAACTGGCGCGCCAACTCCTCGGGGTCCTCGGGATCAGGCGGATATTCGATAATCCGCAAGACGGTTCCCCCCGGCGGCGGCAACACTCCTTCATGACCCTCGATACCGTCCGGTGCGCCAACAATGTCCGGCGCCGCACCCGTAATCCAGATGTTGTTGACGACGTAACCCGGCCGGGCTTCGACCGTTCTCGAGGCCGGAGTTGGTCCATCCTCCGCGATATAGGATTTCCCATCCGCATCGATCGCCGTTACGACCCGTCGCGTTACCTTGTGATCTTGCGCCATCTTTCCCCCGTTTATGCAGTTGTTGGATTCGTGCCGGGCCCATTCTACACGACACATCGCTCGCCATCCGTCACGCCTGTCACGGGGTGCGCAAGTCCGGGATTGAGCGTGGCCCCGGGCTCAGACGCGCGCAAGCGCCTGGTCGAGATCGTCGATCAGATCCTGCGGATCCTCAAGACCGATCGAAAACCGGATAACACCGTCGGTGATACCCAGGATGGCTCGGTCTTCCGGGCTCAGGCGCTGATGGGTGGTGGTCGCCGGATGGCAGACCAGCGACTTGGCATCACCGAGATTGTTGGAAATATCGACGATTTCGAGGCCATCCATCACCGCGAAAGCACCTTGCTTGCCGCCCGCGACCTCGGCCGTGACCAGCGTTCCGTGACCGGTCATCTGGCGCGCCGCCAGTTCGCGCTGGGGGAAGCTCTCGAGCCCGGGATGGCGGACCATGTTCACCTTGGGATGGGCCTCGAGATGACGGGCAATATCCAGCGACGCTTTCGACTGATGGGCGACCCGCAAAGACAGGGTCTCCAGAGACTTGGCCAGGACCCAGGCGTTGAACGGGCTCATCGACGGCCCGGTATGGCGATAGAACGGGATAAAGTGCTCGTCCATGAAGTCCGCATCGGCCAGAACGGCCCCGCCCAGGCACCTGCCGTGACCATCGATATGCTTGGTGGCCGAATAGATAACGATGTCGGCACCCAGGTCGAGCGGCTTCTGATAGAGCGGCGTCGCAAACACGTTGTCGATGACCAGTCGCGCGCCGGCCGCGTGCGCCATCTCCGCCACGGCCGGAATATCGACGAGATCAAGCATCGGGTTCGACGGGCTTTCGAGGAACACGGCACGGGCCGGCTTTTCCAGTGCCGCCTGCCATTCGTCCAGGTTGGTGCCGTCCACGAACTCGGTCTCGATCCCCCAGCGCGGCAGAATCTGGTCGATGACGAAATGGCACGACCCGAACAGGGCGCGCGAGGCGACGACCCGCTCACCGGCCCTGACCTGGCAAGCCAGCGATGAGAACACCGCCGCCATGCCGGTCGCCGTCGCGCGGCACATCTCTGCCTCTTCCAGGGTGGCGAGACGTTCCTCGAAGACGCTGACCGTCGGATTGCCGTATCGGCTGTAGATGTAGGCGTCGTTCTCGCCCTTGAATGCGGCCTCCGCCTGCGCCCCGTTTTCGAACACGAAGCCGGAATTCATATAGATCGCCTCGCTTGTCTCGCGAAACGCAGAGCGTGACAATCCGGCACGCACAAGATTCGTCTGGGGCCGCCATGGACGGTCAGAATCAGTCATCAATCAATTCCTGTTCGGGTTTTAAGCGTTGTTGGTCGGATGATCGCCTGGCAGACAGACCGCCTGCCCCACGATCCGCTGGCCGTCTTCCAGGATCATGACGGGATCGCCGTAAAGCACATATCCCTCGTCCAGTGCACCGCTGACCCGCTGGCAGAACGCCGCATCGTCCGGTCCTGTGAGAAAGCGGTAGCGTTTCCGGTTGGTGTCATTCATGGCCAGGTTCCCGCGCATATGAAGGAACCCAGCATATATTCCCTCATCGTGGTCAAATCCAGCCATCCGTCTGCGAAGTGTGCTGGCCAGACGGGTGCCAAATGGTAAAACCTTTCCTCCTTTCGCGGATGTTCCAACATGACGCTCCTCTGGATACCCCTCACCATCGCCGCCGCGTTCCTGCAGAACGTGCGTTCGGCCTTGCAAAAGCACCTCAAGGGCGAGCTGGGGACGATCGGCGCCACCTTCGTGCGCTTCGGATACGGGTTTCCATTCGCGCTGCTGTATCTCGCGGCTCTGGTTCTGCTGTTCGACTTCGAGCTGCCACGGCTGAACCAGAATTTCCTGATGTTTGCCGCCGTCGGCGGGCTGGCACAAATCCTGGCAACGGCGCTGCTGGTAACCCTGTTCGACGCGCGAAATTTCGCGGTCGGCACCACCTATTCGAAGACCGAAACCGTGCAGGCCGCGGTATTCGCCCTCGTGTTTCTGGGCGAAACAATCTCCACTGCCGCCACGGTCGGCATTCTTGTCAGCCTGGTGGGCGTGATGGCCATCTCGGCCGCCCGCGCGCCAACCGGCCTGGCGGGTATCGCCAAATCATGGCTGGCACGCCCCGCCCTGATCGGGATGGCCTCGGGCGCATTTTTCGGTATCGCAGCCGTCTCCTATCGTGGTGCGTCGCTGTCACTCGGCGGCGACGGGTTTCTGGTTCAGGCCTCCTTCACGCTCGCGGTCGTGCTGGTCTTCCAGACCGTCGTCATGGCGACATTCATGGCCCTGCGCGACCCGGACGAAATTCGCCGGGTCATCAAGGCCTGGCGCGTCGCCGGGCTGGTCGGGCTGAGCGGTGCCGTCGCATCGATTGGCTGGTTTACCGCCATGACAATCCAGAACGCCGCCCTCGTCCGTGCCCTGGGACAGGTCGAACTGGTTTTTACGATCGCCGCGTCCGTCCTGATCTTTCGCGAAAAAATCCTGCGCCTCGAACTGACCGGCATCATTCTGGTCGTGGCCGGGATCATCATCCTGCTGCTGCTCTAGGCGTCGAACGGAGAGACCAAATGAAAGCGATCCAGATCCAGGCCTATGGCGGGCCCGAAGTCATCGAAGTCGTCGAAATCCCGACACCTACGCCCGGCCCGGGCCAGGTGCTGGTAAAGGCCCACTCTCTTGGCGTGGGCTACCCCGATGTCCTGTTGCGGACGGGTGTGTACAAATGGAAGCCGGCACTGCCGACCATCCTCGGCAACGAGATGAGCGGCCATATCGAAGCACTGGGTAAAGGCGTGAAGGATTTCGAGGTCGGCCAGCCCGTCCTGGTGTTTGGCACCGGCGGCGGCCGCTACGCCGAATACAACGCGGTGGACACCGAGCTCGTCACGGCGTTGCCCGAAACTGTCGACCTTGAGGCCGCCGTCACCATCCCGAATTATCTGGTCGCCTGGGCCATGCTTTACGGCGTGGCGCGGTCACGGGATGTGAAGACGATCTATGTAAACGGCGCAGCCGGTGGGATGGGGACCGCCATCCTCGATCTGTGCCGCAGCGCCGGAATCGCCACGATCGCGGGCGCCAGCAGCGACGAAAAATGTGCCTT
This sequence comes from Pseudomonadota bacterium, assembly GCA_027618305.1. Taxonomy (GTDB): domain Bacteria; phylum Pseudomonadota; class Alphaproteobacteria; order UBA6615; family UBA6615; genus UBA8079. The sequence goes on along the minus strand of JAQCFD010000059.1, from coordinate 10,413 downwards.
CGCAGCCCAGCTCGGCACGCTGGGAACGGTCAACTACTCCACCGAGAATGTTGTCGAGAAAATCCACGAGATCACGGACGGCAGAGGTGTCGATGTCAGCTTCGATCAACTCGGGGGTCCCGGGTTGGTCCGCGATCTCGACATGCTCGCGCCGATGGGATTGGTCATTCTCTACAACGCGCTTTCCGGCGCACCGGATGAAGACCTGTTCGAAGGACTGCGCGCACGACGCGGCAAGAGTATCGGCCTCCAATGTTTCTCGCTCCACGCCTTCGACGAAGACCCGGACCGCAAGGCGAAGATATTCGATGCGCTGATTGCGGAGTTTGCCGAAGGCACGCTTGCGCCACCAATCTTCGACCGTTTGCCACTGTCGGAAGCACGCCGTGCCCATGATTTGATGGACAACCGGGCCATTCTCGGGAAGCTCATCCTCAAGCCCTGAACGCAGGACGAGCTTCCCGCGGAGAATCCATACTGGGTTAATCCGACGCCGATCCCTGCGCCATCGGCGCCAGCACCACGTCGTGGCGCACACGCGCGGCCGGGAACCGAACCGTCACGACGGTTCCCTCGTTTTCGTCGCTTTCGATCACGACATCACCGCCGTGCATCTCGACCATCGACTTGACGAGCGTCAATCCGAGACCGGTGCCCTCATATTTGCGGTTCATGCCGCTATCGACCTGAACGAAGGGCTGCATGACATCCCCAAGCTGCTCGCGCGAAATTCCGATCCCCGTATCCTTCACTTGGATCAAACAATTTCCCGCCGGATCGATCGTCGCACTCAAGACGATCTCGCCTTTCTCGAAGGAAAATTTGACGGCATTCGAGAGAAGGTTGAGCGCAACCTGACGTATCAGGCGGTCGTCGCCGTAGAGCAGCGGAAATCCGTCCGGAACGACAACCTTGATCCGCACGCCTTCCGCATCTGCGCGTTCCCTCAGCATTCGCGCGCAGCCATGCAGAAGTTCATCAAGATCGAAATCGGCCTCCAGCAGCTCCATTTTGCCGGCTTCGATCTTTGCCATATCGAGGACGTCATTGATGATGTCCAGCAGATGGCGACCCGAGCCATGGATATCGCCCAGATACTCCAAGTATTGCTCCGCCCCGAGCGGGCCGTGAATCTGATTTCGCATGAGCTCCGAGAAACCGATCACCGCGTTGAGCGGCGTGCGCAATTCATGGCTGATATTGGCCAGGAAATCGGACTTCGCACGGTTCGCGGATTCGGCCTCTTCCTTGGCCGCGCGCAGGCCCATCTCTCGCTGCTCGAGCTGAGTCACCATCCGGTTGAAACTCTTCGACAACACCTGCAATTCACGTGGTGCATGGGTCGACAATTCACTGACCCGCGTGTGCAGGCCGCCGGCCGCGACTTCGCTGGCGGCCTTCGATACCGCCACGATCGGGGCCGCCAAATATTTCGAAAGCAGCCAGCCAATCACGGCGGCCGCCAAAATTCCGATCAGCGTTAGTGCCACCGCGACATTACGCACCCCACTCGCGGCGTCTTCGAGCTCGCTGAACGGCTGCGGCACCATGACGCCCCAACCCACGTTGGCAACCGCCGTGTGCCCCGCGATCATGTCGGCCTTCATCGGCGGCGAGTAGAACGTCGCAACCCCCGTCTCGCCGTTCATCATTTTCTGAACGACCGACAATCCGGAAGCGTCCTTCGACGTCGATTCCCAATCCTTGTTCGGATGGGCAATCACATGGCCGACAGCGTCCACGATCATAGAGTGCCCGCGATCCCCAAAGACGATGGCGGCCTGCACTTCGCGCAAGAATGTGGTCTCCAGCGCACCAAGGGCCAGCACCCCGTCTTCGAAGGCACGCATCACGAAAAACAACGGCTGATCACCAACGCGGACCAAATCCGAGATCACGATCTCGCCCGGATTGGCCGTGGTGAGGGCGCGAAGATATGCGAGCCTGTCCGCCGAGAGGTTCATACCGAGCGGCATGACCGTCGGCTCCATCACGTAGTTTCTAAGCCGGTTCGACGGATCGATCAGCGCCACATAACGGAAATTCAATGACCGCAGGAGTTGTTCAAACCCCTTCAGCGCAGTGCCGTCATGCCCGTTATATGCCGCGACGCGAAATGCCTCCTGCACGTCTGTAACGTAGCGTTCGAGGACACCGCCCAGATTCCGAGCAATCAGAAGGTGCTTTTCTGTGACCGAGCTGACTTCCTTTTCCAATGCGTTTGTCTGCACCCAGCCCGCCAGCAAGAACACCGGCACGGCCGAGACAAAGACCAGGGCGAAGAACAGGATGACCTGAACCCGATATCCGCTCGCAATGCGGGTTGCGAAACGACGCATCGCGTTCCCCGGTCGCACACCTGCGACCGTCCAATTTGACTGGATATCGTCGTTCGACATATGTCGTTTCGGCTCGTTCATCGAAGCATTGACCAGATTGCCAGAGATCGGCGCAAATGTCTGTGACAACTACAGAGGATTGGTACCGAGAAGGCATTGCGATCGGGCCAATATAAGTTTCCCTTCCCCCGACGTTCAGCATACACACGCGCCCCATGGCCCGCTGCCATGCCCATGCGGCACATGTCATCTGCCCAATCACCAGATGTGCTTGACGGGACTATTCACTAGCCTACGTTCCACAGACTTTCACATCACCTCCCCAGACTTGGAGAATCAACATGCACATCCGTGTGATTGGCATCGTAATGACGGCGTTTGTTCTTTTCGCCGCCCCGTACAGCATCTCACCCGCCGCCTCCCAGGACAGATTTGTCTTCACGGCGATTCCCGACCAGGACGAAACGCGCCTGCGCACACGGTTCGAGAAAGTCGCCCGATACCTTTCGGATACACTTGGGATCGAAGCCCACTATGTCCCGGTCAAATCCTATGCGGCGGCCGTCACAGCCTTCCGCAATGACGAGGTTCAGCTCGCCTGGTTCGGCGGATTGTCCGGTGTCCAGGCGCGCCGCGCCGCTGAGGGCTCGCAGGCAATCGCTCAGGGCGCCGAAGATCAGGAGTTCGTCACCTATTTCATTGCGCATACCAGTACAGGCCTGACCGAAAGCCCCGAGTTTCCAAAATCGATCGCGGGGAAGACCTTCGCATTCGGCTCCAAGGGGTCCACGTCCGGACGCCTGATGCCGGAATTCCATATCCGCAACCAGTTTGCGAAATCTCCGGAAGACGTGTTCTCGCGTGTCGGCTTCAGCGGCGACTGAGCGCCGGCAAGATTGACCTCACGAAAGTGAGCATCATCTGGCGCACACCAACCTACCCGGACTACCAATGGACGATCCGCGGCGATGTGAACCGGAAGTTTGGCCCGGATTTTGTGGATCGTGTGCGGACCGCCCTGCTCGCGATTGACGACCCGGAACTGCTCAAGGCCTTCCCGCGTTCCCGGTTCATCCCGGCGAGCAACGAAGACTATGAGCCGATCGTACGCGTGGGCAAGGACATCGGCCTGATCGACTGATGCCGGTGCTTGATCTGGCCGGCGTTCCCGCCGGCTACCAGGGCCGGCCGGTCCTTGAGGATGTGCATCTGCGCATCGAGCCCGGGGAGCGGATCGCGATCGTTGGCGAGAGCGGCGCAGGAAAAACCACCCTGCTCCGCCTCATCCGCGAACATTGCGCCGCGCCGACGGCAATTATCCCGCAGGATCTCGGGCTCGTGCAGGCGTTGTCCGTATTTCACAACGTCTATATGGGCCAGCTCCACAAGCACTCATCGATCCACAATCTGCGGACCCTATTCTGGCCGGCCGCACATGACGTCGACGCGGTACGCGAGATCCTCGAGCCTCTGCGTCTGTCGGGCGAGATTTTCGCAGCGGTACGCCGTCTGTCGGGCGGCCAGCAGCAGCGCACGGCCGTCGCACGTGCGCTGTTCAATGATGCCGCCATACTGATTGGCGACGAGCCCGTTTCCGCCGTCGATGATCATCAGGCCCGCGAAATCTTGTCCCTGGCGGGAGTGCGGAAGGAAACGGTCATCGTTGCGCTGCACGATCGCGTCCTGGCCCTGTCCTTTGCGGACCGCATCATCGGCCTGAAGGACGGCAAGATATCGCTGGACACCCTCACGGCCGGATTGCGGCCGGGCGACCTGGACGGCCTGTACCGAACATGAGTGCGGCTGCGCGTCTTTACCGGCACTCCCCCCTGGCGCGAACATTGTTTTCGTTCTTCACGGTCGCATTGGTGTTTCTCGCCTTCGCCGATCTTGAGATCACGACGGTCGACCCCTGGGATGAGTTCGGGCGGCTTCTCACGGGAATCGTGACACCCGATTTTTTCGCCACAGAAAACCTGGTCTCGGCGCTCGTCAACACAATGGCCTTCGCGTTCCTGGGAGTGGCGTTCGGGGTTGGCTTCGGCTTCCTCCTCGCGCTCGGCTTCCACAGCCGGACGGTGCGGACCTTTTGTGTGGTCGTGCGGGCGGTCCATGAACTCTTCTGGGCGCTGATTTTCCTCCAGCTTTTCGGCCTGTCACCGCTGACCGGCATCCTCGCGATCGTCATTCCCTATGCCGGGATCGTCGCCAAGGTCTTCGCGGAGATACTCGAGGAAGCGGATGGCCGGGCCGTCGACGCCACGCCTTCAGGTGCCGGGCCTGTCAACGCTGCTGTTTGTTCGGCTCCCCGACGTCTGGGCGCATTTTCGCACCTATGCGCTGTATCGCCTCGAATGCGGGTTGCGATCGAGCGCGGTGCTGGGGTTCGTCGGCCTGCCGACCCTCGGCTTCCACCTCGAGACGGCGTTCCGTCAGGGCCAGTATTCCGAAGTCTCCGCGCTGCTGATCTTGTTCTACGTCATCATCGCCAGCCAGCGGCTTTGGGCCCGTCGCCTGCTCTTTCCCGTTTACCTGATTGGTGCCGCCCTGGTCCTGCCCTGGTCGGCGCACATATCCGGCGCAAACATCATCCGATTCCTGACGGTCGATATCGTGCCCTTCCCGCTGCGCGACGGCGCCGGAGTCTCGGGTCTAATTGACTGGCTGTGGATGCTGACATCCACCCAGGCCGTGCCCGGCACCATCGCGACCATTCAGCTGACGATGATCGCGCTGTTCGCAACGGGTTTGCTGGCCGCCCTGATGTTTCCCTTCATCTCGCCGCAGATGTTCGGCCGTCCCGTGCGCGGAATGTCTCATCTGGCCCTGGTCGTCATCCGCTCGACGCCGGAGTACATCCTCGCCTTCGTCTTTCTGCAGCTTTGGGGGCCGTCGATGCTGCCGGCGATCGTCGCGCTCGCGCTCCACAATGGCAGTATTATCGGGCATCTGATCGGTCGCCATACCGAGACCCTGACATTGCGCGCCGATGCGTCGACCGGCCTGAACCGCTATGCGTATGAACTGCTGCCGCGCGTCTATCGCAGCCTGCTTGCCCTGCTTTTCTACCGCTGGGAAGTCATCATGCGGGAGACGGCGATCCTCGGAATCCTGGGCATCGCGACTCTCGGCTTTTACGTCGACAGCGCCTTCGCCGAGTTGCGGTTTGACCGGGCGGTACTGCTGATCGCCCTGACGGCGGTCCTGAATATCGTGATCGATGTCACGTCACGCCGGGTGCGCGCCTATCTCAGGCTCCGCACAACCCTGGAGGGGCGCTAGAACAGCTTCTCGCGCGCGACGCGGGCTGCGTCTTCCATGGTCATGAATTCGGCGCCATCGGCGATCAGCTTGTCCACGAGCTTCTCGAACGAGAACATCCTGAAGCCGCGGCCGATCACATAGGGGTGCATGGTGTAAGTCAGCACACCCCACTCCTCATTCGCCTGCATGTAGACGAACTCGTCATACCAGCTGTCCATGACTTCACGGGCGGGACGCAAGCCCGGCATGACGAAATTCGGGGTGCGCATATATTCGAAATGCGGATGGTCATCCAGGGTCCAGCTGATCGGCATCTCGATCAGGGAGGTGTCCTCGCCGTAAACGATCGGCTTGCCGAGTTCCGCCTTGTCACCGCGCCGGGCCATCATCGGGATATAGTCGCCGGCCATCAGGCTGCTGTCATATTCGAAGCCCTGGGCCTCCAGAAGGTCGAGCGTGTTCTCGCTCAAATCCCAGGATGGGGAGCGATAGCCACGCGCCTTCTTGCCGGTCAGCTTCTCGATCGCCTCATTGGCGCGAAGCATGTCCTCTTCTTCTTCGTCGCGGCTCTGTTCGGCCGGCGGGACATGAGCCCAGCTGTGATGGGCGATCTCGTGACCACCCTCGACCACCATGTCGCATTCCGCGCGATGGCTCTCGATCGTGAAGCCGGGGGTGAACCAGGTCATCGGGATGCCGCGGGACTTGGCGAGATCAAGAATACGCCGCGCGCCGGTGAGCCCGAACTCGCCCCGCGACAACATGGTCGGCGTGGCAAGACCGCGGGCGATGAAACCGCTCTCGGTATCGAAATCAAACGTCAGGCAAACGATATGGCGCGGCATGGTATTCCCCCCGAAAATCCAGAGCCATTGGTTAGCGCATTCCAGCCCGAGAGTGTAGTAAGAGCAAAAAGAAATCGTACAAGCGGGGGAGATCACCATGGCGACCAAGACACTCGGCATCATTCTGAACGGCGCGACGGGCCGCATTTGCCGGACCCAGCATATCCGCGGCGGATTGGCCCAGATTTGCGCAGAAGGCGGGCTGCCCGTCGGTGATGACGTAATCATGCCCCGGCTGCTGCTCGCGGGCCGCAACGAGGCGCGCCTCGCCGACGTCGCCCAGGAATTCGGGATCGAGGAATGGACAACCGACCTCGACGGCGCCCTTGCCGACCCCGATTTTCCGGTGTTTTTTGACGCCGCCGCGACCCATCTCCGCCTCGACACCCTCAATCGCGCCATCGATGCCGGCAAACACATCTATACGGAAAAACCCATCGCCCCGAGCGTGGCCGAAGGTCTGGAACTGATGCAGCGCGCCGACGCGAAAGGCCTCCGTCATGGCGCCGTCGAGGACAAGCTCTTCCTGCCGGGTTTCCGCAAACTCCATCACCTGGTCGAGCAGGGTTTCTTCGGCCGGATCGTCGGTTTCCGTCTGGAATTCGGCTGGTGGGTGTTCGATGGCGTCGAGGCGGAATCCCAGCGCCCCAGCTGGAACTACACCAAGGCCGGCGGCGGCGGCTTGCTGTCCGACATGCACCCCCATTGGCGCTACGTGATCGAAGGCATTCTCGGTCCGATCTCGCGCGTGGCCTGCTCCGCCTGGACGGCCCAGCCCGAACGCGTCGATGAAGACGGCAAGCGCTACGCCGTGGATGTCGAGGACGCCACAGCAACGCTGCTGGAACTGGAAAACGGCGCCCGGGGTGCCATTCTCAGCTCCTGGGCGCGGCGCGTGCGCGGCGACGATCTCGTGACCTTCCAGATCGACGGCACCGAGGGATCAGCCGTCGCCGGGCTGCGTCAGTGCTGGGCCCAGTCGGCGGCCGACACGCCGCGCATCGAGGGCTTCAACATGGGCCCCGACGCGGCGACCATGGATTTCGCCACCGACTATGACGCCCAGTGGAAAGAAGTCCCCGAGACGGCGCCCTACAAGAACCCCTACCGCTTCGGCTGGGAGGGGTTCATCCCCCATGTCGTCGCCGGCACGCCGTTCGCACATGACCTGGCCGCGGGGATTCGCGACGTTCAGTTGGCGGAGGCCAGCGCGATCGCCTCCGAGGACCATAGCTGGGTCGATTTGCCGGTTCTCGCCTAGGGGTCACCACGCGCACGACCTGCTATACTCAGCATACTCAACGACCGCCGGAGCCGATCCATGGCCAACCTTCCCGTACTCGAACTTGGCGATGACGCCTATGAACGTGGCTTGATCCACGGCCGTTCCCAGCGCACGCAGATCACCGAGAATATCGACACCTACCTGGCACGCTTCGCCGCCGGGGGCCTGAATGCCGAGACGGCACGCAAGGAAGGTGAGAACTGGGTCGGTATTTTCCGGGCGCAGAATGCGGACTATGCCGAGGAGATGCGCGGCATCGCCGACGGTGCCAAACTGCCGCTGGGCGATATCTCCATGCTCAATGCGCGTTACGAGATCACCTTCGGGTTATTCGGTGACGAAGCAAAAGCCAATGACAATCCGGCCCTGGCCGATGACGCCGACGGCTGTTCCACCTTCGGCGTGATGCCGGAGGCGAGTGCCAACGGACATACCATTATTGGCCAGAACTGGGACTGGCTGGCGGGCGTACATGGGCGCTGCGTCGTGCTGCGCATCACGCGAAAAAACGGACCGAGCCTGATCTGTTACACCGAGGCCGGGATCGTCGGCGGCAAGATGGGCGTGAACGAACACGGCATCGGGCTGGTCGAGAACGGGCTCGTGTCCGATCATGACGGTCGCAACGCCTATGAAAAGCCCTTCCATATGCGCTGCCGGGAAATCCTTGACGCCGAGACCTATGACATGGCGCTGCTGCCCATCGTTTCGACCAAGCGCGTGTGTTCAGCCAATTTCGTGGTCGGCCACGCGGATGGCGAGATCATCGACATCGAGACCAGCCCGAATGCGGTGTCCTATCTGTATCCGCGCGACGGGATCGTGACCCACTCGAACCATTTCATGGACCCGCGCCACGGCCCATCACAGATGGAGCGGATTTCCACCAGCACGCTGTACCGCGCCAACCGGCTCGACCGGCTGTTGCGCGCCCATGCGGGCAAGATCGACGACGGTGTCATCCAGGCGGCGCTGGCGGACCATTTCGCCCATCCCAACGCGATCTGCCGCCACCCGGACGAACGCCAGCCCGAGGCCAAGCGGACCATGACCAACGCGGCGTTCATCTTCGACCTGAACGCGCGCAGCATGCGGGTCGCGAACGGCCCGCCTTGCTCCACGGCGTGGGAACTCCACACGCTGGACGGCAACGCCGCCGAGCAGGCGGCCGAATAACCAGGCCCTAAATCCCCATCGGCGACGGGCCCAGCCGATCGCGCGGCGTGCCCAGCACATGCTCGAACGCCAGCGCGACACCGAGCGCCGTCTCGTCGTCGCCGTTGCGGCAGACGATCTGCATGCCGACCGGCATGCCGGCATCATCGAGACCCACGGGTACCGTCGCCGCGCACTGGTTCAGCAGGCTGACCGTAACCGTATTCTGCACGAAGAGGGTATTCGCCCGGAGATGGGTCTCGGGGGTGTCGATGTCGCTCATCTTCGGCGGCGTAATCGGGATCGTCGGCCCGACGATGGCATCGAAACGCCCGAAAGCCCCGTCCACGGTTGCCGCCATCTTCGCCACGTCCCGCACGCGACGCAGATGCTCGGCGGCCGTGAGGTTCTCGGCTGACGCCAACCGGATGGCGACCGCAGGATCCAGATCGTCCTTGTAGCCGCGCATCTCGTTGTTGATGAAGCTGGAGAACTCACCGATATGCAGGCCGCCGGCGTCGTTCAACGCGGAAATGTCGTCCAGATGTGGCAGCGTGGCGGATGACACCCGCGCGCCGGCTTTCTCCAGCTCGGCCAGCGCCTCATGTACCCGTTCTGCGACCCCGGGGTCACAGTTGGCGAAATACCAGTCGCAGACGCCAATCCGGAAGTCGGACACATCCACGTCAGACAGCACGCCCAGGAAGCCCGACACATCGCCGCTGAGCAGCGGGTCGATGGCCGCGAACCCGAAGGCGAGATCGGCGGCGCTGCGCGCGATGGGCCCGGGTGTATCCAATGATGGCACCAGCGGCACAATGCCGTCGATCGACCAGCGCCCCGGCGTTGGCCGGATGCCGGCGGTGCCTGTCACCGTCGCGGGCATCCGCACGGACCCGGCCGTGTCCGTGCCAATGGCCAGCAAGGCCGATCCCTCGTGCAGGCTGACCCCGGCACCGGAACTCGATCCGGCCGGCGAACGGTGGTCCGTCGCATCCCAGGGGTTGCGCGGCGCACCCCAGTGCCGGTTCGCGCCCATACCGCCGAATGCGAACTGCACGGTATGCGCCTTGCCGGAGATGACCCCCAGCTGATGGCGGATGGCGCGCACGACGGGCCCTTCGGTCTGCCATTTCTCGGGCAACTCACGCGGACAACCGGCGAATGTCGGATATCCCGAAACGCCGATCAGATCCTTGATCGAGACCGGTATGCCCTGCAGCGGGCCAAGATCTATTCCGGCCGCGAAAGCCGCGTCCGCCGCGACGGCATCCCCGCGAACTCTCTCGGGCGCCCAGGTTTTATAGGCATGCAACGCCTCGCCGCGCAGGTCGTGATTGTCGATCGCCCATTCCGCAATACCGATTGCGGTCTGGCTACCATTACGCAACGCCGAAGCGATCTCCACAAGCGACGCTGTCGCCAGATCTGGTGCCGATGTCATGCTGTCCTCCCCTGATTTGCCAGCTATTGTTTCATCAAATGGCACCAGGCTGCCACACACCATTGCCGGAAGCGGACAAAC
>JAQCFD010000058.1 GCA_027618305.1 Pseudomonadota bacterium | reverse complement strand
AGTCTGCCGCCGCTGGCCCAGCAATGGGCTGTCGCACATGAGGTGGCGGGGCGGCCCGGACGTGCGGCGGTCGCGATGTTTATGGACGAGCTGCGCGCGGCCGGTGTAACGCTGACCCGCGACTGGTCCCGCGCGGCACCGCCCAGCACGCTGGGCCCCGCCATGACCCCGGCCAAGGAACTGTCGCAAGCCCCGGCGCACTAGGCCTGATTCCCGGCGTTCTGGACCGGCATCCGCCCGACATCGCAGGCCGGGCGCATATCAGTTGTGACCTCTGCGCGTTTGTCCGGGATAGCCTGGCTCGCTATATAGAAAGCAGACAAACGCCAATCAGGAGTGCGCCATGGCATTGGAAGACCTTTCGGTATTTGATGACTCCAACTTCGATAACGAAGTGCTCGGTCGTGATGGCCTGACCGTTGTCGATTTCTGGTCAAAGACCTGCGTGCCCTGCAAGCAGCTCAAGAAGATCCTGGGTCAGGTGACCGAGGAGCTCCCCGAGAATGTCGTGATTGGCACTGTCGATGGTGATGAAAATCTCGACCTGCTGGCGCGTTACGGCGTGCGCGGTTTCCCGACCCTGATGTTCTTCAAGGACGGCAAGGTCGTCGAGACCCGGACCGGCGTTGACCGGCGCCAGGTACTGAAAAAGGCTATCGAAGAACACGCCTGATTTTTGCTAAGGTGCCCCAGCGTCAAATGCTGACACCAAATTGATTGAGAGAGCGATATGCCGAATATCACCCTGCTCGATATCGAAGAGCTGAAGAAGACCAAACTCAAACCGTATATCGAGAAATCCCTTGAGCTGCGTGCGCCGGACCCCGGCTTCCATGCGGTCATGGGTCACAATGTTAACCTGGCCGAGAAGGCCTACCTGTTCTGGGTGAGTGTGTTCAATGAGGGCGCCCTCGATCACAAACTCAAAGAGGTTATCCGGGTGATGCTGTCGCGCATGGCCCATTGCAGTTATTGAGGCAATGTTCGATCTGCTTCGGCGAAGCGGGCGGGACTTGACGAAAAACTCCTCGACGACGGTATCAACAACCATGCGGGCAGCGAGGTCTTCACCGAAAAGGAGAAGGCGATCATGCGCTATGTCGAGATGGTGTCCACGGATGTGGACTCATTCGGCGATGCGGAATGGGACGACCTGCGGGCGCATCTGAGCGAGGATGAGATCGCGGAACTCGGTATGTTCCTGGTCGGCAATCTCGGCTTCCACACCTTCTTCGGATCGCTCAAATTCTATCCGATGTTCTCGCCGGACGGCCGTCTGGTGAGCCAGGAAGAATCCATGGCGATCTACGGCGACACGCCGGAATCCCTCCAGGGTGAGGCGGCGGAATAATGTCGCGGCTTGCCCCCCTGGAACTCGATCAGATCGAAGATCGCGAACTCCGTGATCTGATCACGCAATGCGTCGAACTCGGCGTGCCGGATGAGCTGTTTCCGCGCATCATCGCGCGGGTCCCGGCCCAGGCGAAGACGCTTTTGGGCGTGATGCTCGAGCTGCATCTGAATGGCGCCGTCGATCACCAGCTCAAGGAGATCATCCGCATCCAGCTGGCGCGTTTCGTCGACGACCCCTATTTCTCGGCCCTGCGTTCGAAGAAGGCGATGGCCGAAGGGCTGACCGAGGAACGCATCGACGCCGGCTGCGACGATTACGAGGAGTCGGAGCTCTTCACCGAAGCCGAGCGCATGGCGCTGCGCTTCTCCGACCAGCTCTTCCTGGACCCGGACAAGGTCGACAAGATTTTCTACGACCAGATGCGCGAGCATTACACCGACGCGCAGATCATGGAGATCGGCACCTTTCTGGCGATCTACCATGCCGCCCATCTGTTCATGAAAACCCTGAACGCGCGGCCGCTCGCCGCCTAGGTTTTCGGTGCCAGATCAGAATGTGAAAGGGCGGGTCTCAGACCCGCCCTTTTTCGTTTCGGTGCTGGTTTCGTCCGACCACGGGCGGGTTTGAAACCCGCCCCTACGTCGGCTTTATATCATCACCGTAGGGGCGGGTCTGTGACCCGCCCGCTTCGATGGGTCAATTCCGGTTCAAGGCCGCCCAGACCCGTGGCGGGGTTGCGGGCATGTCAAGCTCGGTGATGCCGCGGACCGACAGCGCGTCGACGATCGCGTTCATGCCCGCCGCCAGCGCGCCGGTGGTGCCGGCCTCGCCCGCGCCCTTGGCGCCCACCGGGTTGGTGGTGCAGGGGACGGAGTGGAAACCGAGCTTCATGTCCGGCATGTCGGTCGCCCGCGGCATCATGTAATCCATGAAGGAGCCGGAGAGCAGCTGGCCGTCATCGTCATAGACTGCATGTTCGCCGAGGATCTGGCCGAGCCCCTGGGCGACGCCGCCATGCACCTGTCCGTGGACGATCATCGGGTTGACCACCGTCCCGCAATCGTCGACGGCGATATAGTTCAACACGTCGATTACGCCTGTCTCCGGGTCGATCTCCACCTCGCAGATGTGACAGCCGTTGGGATAAGTCTGCTCCGGCGACTTGAAGTCTTCCTCGGAATCGAGGCTGTCCGGCGCGCCTTCGGGCATGTCTTCCGATCCGGCCTGGGCGGCGAGTGTAAAGATATCGACCGCCCGGTCCGTGCCGCTCACCCGAAATTCGCCGTCGGCGTATTCGATGTCGGCCTCCGCGGCCTCCAGCACATGGCTCGCCAGCGCCATGCCCTTGGCGATCACGGCATCGGCGGTGACGGAGATCGCGCCGCTGGCCAGCGCCATGGAGCGCGACGCGACCGAGGCGAAGCCGGTGCCCGGCGTCTCGAAGCTGTCGCCCTCGACGATGCGGACCTTCTCATAGGGGACCTGCAGCAGGTCGGACACGACCTGCGCAAAGGACGTGGCGTGGCCCTGGCCGTTCGACTGGACCGCGAGCCGTGCCTCGACGGTGCCGTCATCGGCGAAACTCAGCTTGGCGCCCTCTTCGAGATAGCCGCCGGCCGTCTCGACGAAGCAGGACATGCCGATGCCGCGCAGCTTGCCCCTGGCCTCGGATTCCGCGCGCCGGGCTGGGAAACCGTCCCAGTCGGCAAGCGCCAGCGCCTTGTCCATCTCGGCCTCGAACTCACCGGAATCGTAAACCTGCGCCAGGGATGTCGTGTAGGGCATCTGCGCGGGCTTGATGAAGTTGCGCCGGCGCAGCTCGATGCGGTCGATGCCGAGTTCACGCGCGGCATGGTCCATCATCCGCTCGAGGATATAGGCGGCCTCGGGGCGGCCGGCGCCGCGATAGGGGCCGATCGGGATGTTGTTGGTCATGAAGCAGCGGACCTGGAATTCCAGCGCCGGGTTGTCGTAGCAGCCGGTCAGGCAGTTGCAGACATTTCGGGTCGCTGCCGCCGGGCCGTGGGACGACAGATACCCGCCCATTGCCGCGATCATGTCGACGCGGAAGGCCTGCATCTTGCCGTCGGCATCGAACGCCATGGTGCCGTTCATCACCCCGTCACGGGCCTGGTTGTCGGCGAGGAACGCCTCGGACCGGCTGCCCTGCCATTTGACGGGCCGGCCGGTAGCCTTGGCCGCGAACAGGATCGCGACATATTCGGGATAGGCCTGAGTCTTCATGCCGAAGCCGCCACCCACATCGTTGGTGCGCACCCGCATCTTTTCGTGGGGCACCTGAAAGATCACGTCGGCCAGCATGTTGCGCATTGCGTTCACGCCCTGGGAGCCGGTGATCAGCTCGTAGCGGCCCTCGGTGGCATCGAAGCGTGCGACGGCGCTGCGCGGCTCCATCGCCGCGACCATCAGGCGGTTCGTGCTGAGGGTCAGCTTCACCACATGGGCGGCGTTGTCGATCGCGGCCTTCGCCTTGGCCTCGTCGCCGATCTGGAAATCGAGGCACATGTTGCCGGGAATATCGTCCCAGATCTCGATCGCGCCCTCGGCGGCCGCGTCGCGGACATCGACCACCGCCGGGAGCGTGTCGACGTCCAGGTCGATCAAATCGACCGCGTCCTGGGCCAATGCCGTGCTCTCGGCGACCACCACAGCGATGATCTCACCCACATGGCGGACCCGCCCGACGGCGACCGCGGGCCGCTGGGTCTTCAGCATGGGCGACCCGTCACGGTTCATGAAGGGCGTGACGTTGGGGATCGGGCCGACACCTGCCGCCTGCAGGTCTTCACCCACATACACGGCGATGACACCCGGTGCCGCGAGGGCGGCCGACACGTCGATAGCCGTGATATCCGCATGCCCGACGGGCGAGCGGAGGAAGGCGGCAAAGGCCTGGCCGTTCATGCCGCTGTCGTCGGCATAGTTGCCGCCGCCGGTGATCAGCCGCGCATCCTCGCGCCGGGTGACATGCTGGGAAATCCCGAATTGACCGGTTGCCATTGTCTTATCTCCCCGAAAACCCTGAGTTTTGTGCGTGTAAGGTCTTTTTTTCCTGTTCCCAAATAGATAGCATTCGGGGCCGTGGAGATGAAGTGCCGAGACCTGTTTTCTCACGCCTTCCCGTGTGATTTTCATTCTGTATAATCGCGCCCGCCGGCGACCCGGGATATCCCCAGAACATTGCCGAGACACTAAACAAACCCGCCACGCCGGGAAGGAACAACCATGCTTTTCAAATGCGGTCATCCCCATTCTCATGGGCACGCCAACCACGCCCCCGCGAGCGACGCGGGCGGCCACAGCGTCAAGGTCGAGAAACTCGGTGTTCGCACCGTCGACATCCATTGCCATCTGCACGTGCCCGAGGCCGACGCCCTGTTGAAGGATGTGTTCGATCTGGAGAAGGAGCCGCTGCTCTGGTTTGCCAATGACGAGACCCGCAAGTTCCAGATGGCCCATGGCCAGGACATCATGCCGCGGGCCACGGACACGGCCCTGCGTCTGGCCGAGATGGACGCGAGCGGTGTGGACGTGCAGGCGATTTCGACCGCGCCGAACCACTACGCCTACTGGGCCGAGCCGGAGCTTGGCCGTGAGGTCGCGCAGACCGTGAACGACAAGCTCGCGTCGGTGGTCGCGGAGCATCCCGACCGTTTCGTCGGCCTGTGCACGGTGCCCCTACAGAACCCGGAGATGGCGGTCGCCGAACTCGAGCGCGCCGTCGGCGAACTGGGCATGCGCGGTGTTGAAATCAACGCGGATGTGGCCGGCAATGAATTGTCGCGCGCGGGTCTCGACCCGTTCTTCGCCAAATGCGAGGAGCTGGACCTCGTGGTCTTCATCCACCCGTCGGGCTTCGCCAAGGGCGACCGTCTGGCCGACCATTATTTCTCGAACATCATCGGCAACCCGCTGGCCACCACGGTTGCGGTTCACTACCTCATCTTCGACGGGGTGATGGATCGGCATCCGGGCCTCAAGGTCGTGCTCGCCCATGGCGGTGGTTTCCTCGGTTCCTACCCGGGCCGGATCGACCATGCCCATCCCCTGCGCGCCGACATGCAGCGCGAGCTGGGTGCGGACAAGATCCCGGGCGACAGCCTCAACCGTTTCTATTTCGACAGCGTTGTCTTTACCCATGATCAGCTCGAATTCCTCGCCAACCATTACGGCGCCGATCATGTGATCATGGGCACCGACTACCCTTACGACATGGCCGAGACCGACCCGGTGGGCCACGTCATGGGGTCGAACCTGTCCGACGATCAGAAGCGCGCCATCCTCGGCGAAAACGCGGCCATGCTGCTGAAACTGTAGAACTGAACAGCCTCACTCTTCGACAGGCTCAGCATGAGGTTCGCAAAATTTGCCTCGTCCTGAGCTTGTCGAAGGACGGGGCCCGAAACGAAGGAAATCACGATGCTCTTTACCTGTTCCAATCCCGGCCACAAGCACACCCACGCGCCGGCGGCCGATCACGGCCAGACCGTGACCAACGGCAAGAAGCACTTCACCGTCGACATCCACTGCCATGTGCATGTGCCGGAAGCCGACGCGATGTTGAAAGACGTCCAGGCGGCGGATCAGAAGAATCTCTATGTCGACACCAATGAGGTGACGGCCGAGATCAACCGCAAGCAGCACCAGTCGATCCTCGACAAGCTGACCGAGCCGGAAGTGCGCATCGCCGACATGGATGCCTCGGGCATCGACGTTCAGGCGATTTCACCCGCGCCGTTCCACTACAATTACTCCTACGAGGCGGGCTTCGCGCGCGACACGGCCCATGTGGTCAACGACCGGATCGCCGAGATTTGCGGTCAGCACCCCGATCGTTTCGTGGGCATGTGCACCGTGCCGCTGCAGGACGCCGACATCGCGGTCGCCGAGCTCGATCGCTGCGTCAACGATCTGGGCATGCGCGGCGTCGAGATCTCGACCAATGTGAACGGCAATGACCTGACCCGCGCGGGCCTGGAGAAATTCTTCGCCCGGGTCGAGGAGCTGGGGGTCGTGATCTTCATGCATCCCATCGGCACCTCCTTCAAGGACCGCATGAAGGACCATTATTTCCGCAACACCATCGGCCACCCGCTCGAATCCGCGCTCGCGGTCGGGCATCTCGTGTTCGACGGGTATTTGGAGACCTATCCGGGCCTGAAGATCTGCATCGCCCATGGCGGCGGCTACGTGCCGGCCTATGCGGGTCGCTTCGACCACCCGTATCACCTGCGCGACGATTGCCGCGCCGTGATCTCCAAGCCCCCGTCCGAGTATGTGAAGAAGCTCTACTTCGACACGGTCGTCTTCACCGAGCACCAGCTCCGCTATCTGATCGAGACCTGGGGCGCGGACCACATCGTCATGGGCACCGATTATCCCTATGACATGGCCGAGACAGACCCGGTCGGGCATGTGGATTCGGTCAGGGATCTGTCCGACGCCGATAAGGCGCTCGTGATGGGCTCCAACGCCGCGGCGCTGCTGGGGATCAAAGTGCCGGCGTCCTGAAACTGGACCGTCATGCCCGGACTTGATCCGGGCATCTCGTCTCAATGCCCCGACGGACGTCGACGGTACAACACGAACACTGTGTAGGGGCGGGTTTCAAACCCGCCCTTTCCGTTTGCGACGGTGCCGGAGATGCGCGGATCAAGTCCGCGCATGACGCGGCGGGGCGTCTCGAAAGACGGGTGGGTTTGAAACCCACCCCTACGGATGTATTTCCTGTTCGTGTAGGGGCCGGTCTGTGACCCGCCCTTTAGTTGTTGGCCGGGCGACGCCTGCGCCTATTTGGTGATGATTTCCGGGCCCATCAGGCTCGTCGGCAGGAACGTCGACAGGATAGGGACGTAGGTCACCAGGATCAGGAAGATGAACATGATACCGACCCAGGGAAGGGCGGCGCGCACCACATTCATGACCGACATCTGGGCCACCCCGGCGGTGACGAACAGGTTCAGCCCCACGGGCGGCGTGATCATGCCGATCTCCATATTCACCACCATGATGATGCCGAGGTGGATCGGGTCGATCCCGAGCTCGATGGCGATCGGGAAGACCAGGGGCGCGACGATCACGATCAGGCCCGACGGTTCCATGAACTGACCGCCGATCAACAGGATCAGGTTGACCATGATCAGGAACATGATCGGGCCGAAGCCGGCCGCCAGCAGCGCCTCGGTGATCAGCTGCGGAATCCGCTCTTCGGTCAGGACATGCTTCAGGATCAGCGCGTTGGCGATGATGAACATCAGCATGATCGTCAGCTTGCCTGCCTCGAGCAGGGTGCGCTTGGTGTCCGGGTGGGCCCAGGCGGTCAAAATTGCACTCGGCTTGTCGCGCAGGCGGATCGGGGTGTCGCCCTTGCCGCGCAAAGGCCCCATGTCCCGGTAGATGAAGTTCGCGATGAAGAAGGCATAGACGGCGGCGACGGCGGCCGCCTCGGTAGGTGTGAATACCCCGCCATAGATACCCCCGAGAATGATCACGATCAGGAACAGGCCCCAGCCGGCGTCCCAGGCGGCCGTGAACCATTCCCGCCTGCTGGCCTTGGGTTGCGAGGGCAGGCCCCGCACCTTGGCGACAATATAAATCGCCGTCATCAACATCAGGCCGGCGACAATCCCCGGGATGACGCCGGCCAGGAACATACGGCCGACCGAAACATCGACCGAGGCGGCATAGACGACCATGACAATGGAGGGGGGAATCAGAATGCCGAGCGTGCCGGCGTTCGAGATCACGCCCGCTGCGAATTCCTTGGTGTAGCCGACCTGGCGCATGCCGGCGATCACGATCGAGCCGATCGCGACAACCGTTGCGGGCGACGACCCCGACAAGGCCGCGAACAGCATGCAGGCGAACACACCGGCGATGGCGAGGCCACCGGGGAAATGCCCGACGCTGGCGATGGCGAAGCGGATAATGCGCTGTGCGACACCGCCGGTCGACATGAAGGCCGATGCGAGGATGAAAAACGGGATCGCCAGCAGGGTGAAATGCCCGGCGAAGGCGTTGAACAGGGTCTGCGCAATCGACGCCAGCGAGGCGTCGGAGTAGACCAGCAAAAACAGGATCGATGACAAGCCGAGCCCCACCGCGATCGGCACGCCGATCAGCAGCAGCGTAATCACCATCGCGAAGAGGAGGACGGCTTCCACGCGCTCTAGACCCCTTTGCGGTCGGTTGCGTCGAGCAGCATGTCCTCGGCTTCGTGGCTGGCGATGACCAGCACCTGTTTGCCGGTGTAAATGCGCCAGCCGGCCTGCAGGAACCGGACTGTCAGCAGCGCGATACCCAGCGGCAGACCGAAATAGGGGACGAACCGGGGCAGCTTGTCGTAGCGCTCGCCTTCGTTCAGCCAGACGGCAAGAAACTGCAGGAAATCCGGCATCACAATATCGTCGACCTGATAGAAGGCCTGCTTGCCGACAAAGGGTTGCCAGTAGTTCCAGGAGCCGATCAGAAGCAGCACGCTGAAGGCGATGCAGGCGAATACGGCAACGAGGGCCAGGAGACGCCGGGGGACAGGTGAAAGCGCGTTGATAATCAGATCGACGCCGAGATGGGCCGTGGTTTTGACGCAGTAGGAGGCGCCGATGAGTACCAGCCAGGCGAACAGAAAAACCGTAACTTCCAGCGCCCAGAGAAGATTGTCGTTGAAGACGTAGCGGGCGACCACGTTGGCAAACGTGACCAGTGTCATCAGGCCGAGGACGACCGCGATGAAGGTCTCTTCGATGTTGTTGACCCAGCAGCCCAGCGTTCCGGGACTTGCGTTTGCCATCGATGCCCCTGCCTTTTAGGCGAGCCGCCGGCCGGCGCTGGTCCGGCCGACGGTATTCGCTTTACGTGAACGGCGGCCGAACCGCCAATCCGTTCATGTGGAACAGACGTTAGCTGCTCTTGTTGTAGGACACGGCCGACTTGATCGTGTCGAGGCCAATCTCGTCCTGGAACTTTTCCCAGACCGGCTTCATGGCATTGATCCATTCCTGGCGTTGCTGCGGCGTCAGGGTGCGGACCTTTCCGCCGGCCTCGATAACCAGCTGCTTGGCGCGCTCGTTCACCGCGGTGGCTTCCTGGTTCCGGGTGGCCGTGACCTCTTCCATGATCGTGGCCAGTTGGGTGCGGACGTCGTCGGGCAGGCCGTTCCACCAATCCGCCGACGTCACGACCAGATAGTCGATGATGCCGTGGTTGGTCTCCGTGGCGCCGTCCTGGACCTCGAAGAATTTCTGGCCATAGATGTTCGA
The DNA here is from genome assembly GCA_027618305.1 of Pseudomonadota bacterium. Classification (GTDB taxonomy): domain Bacteria; phylum Pseudomonadota; class Alphaproteobacteria; order UBA6615; family UBA6615; genus UBA8079. The sequence goes on along the minus strand of JAQCFD010000058.1, from coordinate 4,665 downwards.
CCAGGTGTTCTCCTGCCCGTCGACGACCTTGGTCTGCAGGCCGCCATAGACTTCACTGAAGGCCATTTTCTGCGGGTTGGCGCCGAGCGCCTCGAACTGCGCCACCAGCACGTCGGAGGGCTGTACGCGGAACTTCAGGCCTGCCGCGTCCTTGGGTGAGATCAGCGGCTTGTTTGCCGACATCTGCTTCATGCCGTTGTGCCAGAAGGCCAGACCGAGCAGGCCCTTGCGCTCCATCGAGCGGAGCAGCTTCTGACCGTCCGCCGACGTCTGGTAGCGGTCCACCGCGTTGACATCCTCGAACACGAAGGGCAGATCGAACAGGCGGAACTTCTTTGTGAAGGTCTCGAATTTCGACAGCGACGGCGCGGCCAACTGGACGTCACCCTGCAGCATCGCTTCGAGTACCTTGTCGTCATTGTAGAGGCTCGAATTCGGGAATACCTGCATGCAGGCCTTGCCGTTCATCTCCTCGTTGACGCGTTTCTCGAGCAGCGAGGCGGCGATACCCTTGGGGTGCTTGTCGGTGTTGGTGACGTGGGCAAACTTGATCGTGATCTCGCCAGGATCGCAGTTGGCTTGGGCCGGGGCGCTGGCCAGCGACATGGCCAAGGCTGCGCCGGCGACGGTGCCGATCATCAGTGCTTTCATGAGAGTCTCTCCCGCAAATTATTTGGTTATCGTGATCCGGTTTTCCGGACTTATTCCAAAATCTGAGCATGAGTATGGACCCGCTGCCCCCATGGGGGGTAGCGGTCTGGTCTCAGCATTTGGTCGGAGACGGGGGCTGCGGGCCCTAAAGCGTTTTCGGCATCGCGATGCCGAGTTTGTCGGCCTCGGTCTTGAGGCGATCCCAGGTGCCCGGCGGCAGCGGAATGCCGTTTTTGCTGCGGTCCGCTTGAACCGCATCACCACGTTCGCCCGGCGCATAGATTTCGTCGACCCCGTCGGCCTTGGGCAGCGCCTTGAGGCCCTTGGCGAGCTGATCGACCTCGTCGCGGTAGCTGTCGAGGTCGGTGAAGGCAGAGATATCGATTGCCGCGGCGAGCCCGTTCTGGCGATAGCCGGTCGGGTCCGCGCCGGGCCGGATATTGGGCTCGACAAGCGGGTTGCTCGCGAACAGGCTGACCATGCATTCGATCATCATCGACAGGCCCGAGCCCTTGGCGCCGCCGAGCGGCATAAGTGTCTTCACGGCGTTCGCATCGTTGGTGTTGTGGCCATCGGCGTCCAGGCCCCAGCCGTCCGGGATCGGGGTCCCGCTGTCCTGGGCCGACAGGATCTTGCCCATGGACACGGTAGAGGTCGACATGTCGAGGAGCAGGGGAGCGTGCTTGCCGCCTGGCACCGCGATCGCCAGCGGGTTGGTCGAGGCACCGGGGACCTTCGAGCCGTGATAGGCCATCATCGGGCGGGAGGCCGTCATCACGATGCCCGCGAACCCAGCCCGCGCGGCCTGCAGGGCGTAATAGCCGATCGCGCCACCATGGGTGATGTTGCGCACGATGCACCAGCCGACATGGCATTCCCGGGCTCGCCCGATGGCCTCATCCATGGCCATGGACATGGCGACGGGGCCCGGGGCCCAGTCGGAATCCAGAATCGCGATGGCGCCGGCGCGTTTTTCGACCTTGATGTTGGGCTGGGCGTGAATGTTGCCGTTCTTCATGTAGGCGATGTAGCGGGGCACCCGCAGCACGCCGTGGGAGTCCATGCCGCGCAGATTCGCCCAGACCAGAATGTCGGCCCAGGTCTCGGCATGGTCACCGGCCACATCGGCGGCGTGAAAGATCTCCTTGATGAAGGATTTCAGCGCCTCGGCGGAGACAATATGGTCGCAGGGAATCTGGGCGGCGTTCATTCACTATCCTCGGGGCTATACACATTGGCCGACCTTGAGCCCGCCGGTCGTTCTGGCCATTGGCCGGCGGCAATCGCGGCGTGAAAATCATCGACGGCGCGGTTGAACACGACCGGGTCTTCGACATTGACGAGATGCCCGCTCTTGGGAAGCACCAGCAGCCCGGCATGGGGCATTGTTCTTTTCAGGAACACGTTGGTGTCGATGACGAGTTCGTCCTCGTCCCCGATCATCAGCAAGGTCGGCACCTTGAGCGCGGCGAGTTCGGCCTCGAAGTCATACAGCGAGGGGCGCTCGCACTGCACCTGGCGCAGGGTGTAGCCCGCGCCCCTGGGCGAGAAACCGGCGAAGTAATCGGCGCCCTCCTGCCAGATGTCCGGCCGTTTGGCCTTGAGCTGGATCCGCGTCGGCCCGTCGAACATGCCCGAGCCGGCCAGGGTCTCGCTGGCGAGATACATCTCGGCGACCATGCGCGATTCCTTCAGGAACTGCTCGCGGGTGGGCGGGTAGGAGCCCGAGCCGCCGCTGGCGGCGGTCAGGGACAGCACCCGGTCCGGGTGGTCGAGGGCGAAGCGCAGGATGTTGTAGGCCCCCATGGAGAGGCCGACGAGATGGGCCTTGTCGATCGCCAGCGTGTCGAGCACGCCCAGCAAGTCGTCGAGCGCGATCTGCTGGCCATAGGCGCTCGCATCGTCGGGCACGTCGGAGGGCGGGTAGCCGCGGGCGTTGTAGGTGATGCAGCGATAGCGACCCTTGAAGTGATCGACCTGCTCGCGCCACACGCGGTGGTCACCGCCAAACTCATGCACGAATACGAGCGGCGGGCCGTCTGTGCCTTCCGGGCCCTCTTCCTCGACCCAGAGCTGCACGCCGTTGATGTCGAAATGCGCCACCGGGCTAGAGTTCCGCGCGGACCAGCGCGGCGCCGGCGCCGAGCGCCCTGAGTTTGCCCTGGGAGACCTCGCGGGGCAGGGGGACCATGCCGCAATTGGTGCAGGGGAAGATCCGCTCGGGCGAGGTGAATTCCATGGCGCTGCGGATCACCGCAGCAACCTCCTCCGGGGCTTCGGCAGTCAGGGTGGTGACGTCGATCGCGCCGACCAGGACGTCCTTCTTGCCGTCGAGCAGCTTGATGACCTCCATGGGCACCCGCGAGCCCGCAAACTCAAGTGACACCTGATCGATGTCGCTCTCGGCCAGCGCGGGGAGGACCGCTGCATACTGGTCCCAGACATCGCCCAGTGTGGCCTTCCATTGCAGGTTTGCCTCGATCCCGTAGCCGTAGCAGATGTGCACGGCGGTGGTGCAGTCGAGCCCCTCGACGGCACGGTTGAGCGCCTCGACGCCCCAGGTCGGTACCGCGTCGAGATAGACATTGAAGGCCGGCTCATCGAACTGCAGCGCGTCGACCCCGGCGGCGATCAGCTCCTTGGCCTCCGCGTTGAGGATCTCGGCGAAGGCCATCGCCATTTTCGGCCGGTCGCCGTAATGCGCGTCGGCCAGCGTGTCGACGATGGTCATCGGCCCGGGCATGGTGAATTTCAGCGCCCGGTCGGTGTGCGCGCGCGCGAATTTCACTTCGTCGCCATGAATGGAACCACGGCGTTTTAGCGCCGAGACCACGGTCGGGCAGTCGGCGTCGTAGCGGTCGTTGCGAATGCCGATCCGGGTCTTCTTGGCGAAGTCGATGCCGTCAATCTTCTCCAGGATGCCGTGGACGAAATGCTGCCGCGACTGCTCGCCGTCGGTGACGATATCGATGCCGGCCTCTTCCTGGTCGCGGATCGCGAGACGGACCGCGTCATGCTTGGCTTCCTGGAGCTGGGCCGGGTCGTCCGAGGCCCAGGGCGCCCAGAGTTTCTCGGGCTGCGCCAGCCATGACGGTTTGGGCAGGCTTCCGGTGATGGTGGTCTTGAGCATTGCATTGGCCCCTGTCGGAAAATTATGAATTCTGCCGACGATCGCGGCAGTTTTGGTCGTTTTGTTGGGTTATCATCGCCCGGCAGCGCGCCCATCGCAAGAATGGCCGCCAACCTAAAACCGATAATCAGGGGGTAACTCATGTCCAATCAAGAACCGCCGAAGGGCTGGCCCGAGGGTAAGGCGCTCGCCGTGTCCGTGAACGTCATGTGCGAGGCGTGGACCGACGACGCATCCCCGGGCATCGGCCCCATGGGGAACCCGCTGAAGGCCGGATTTCTGGACACCCAGTCGCGATCCTGGGCCGAGTACGGCATGACCCACGGCGCCCCGCGGCTGCTCGATATCGTCGGCGAGCTGGGGGTGCCCTGCGGCACCTATGCCAGCGGCATCATCGCCGAGAAATGGCCCGAGCTGCTGCGCCGGATCGACGGCGACGGGCACTTCATCGGCGCCCATGCCTGGATGCAGAACAACCTGCCGGTCTATCAGGACCGCGCCGAGGAGGAGGCCGAGCTGAAGAAGGGTGCGGCCCTGTTCGCGGACGTGATCGGCAAGGCGCCGAAGGGTTTCTCGAGCCCGCGCGGCACCCACAGCCCCAACACCGCCGAGCTGCTCGTGGAGAACGGCTTCACCTGGCACATCGACTATTTCAACACCGATCTGCCCTATCGGCTCGACACCAAGGCGGGACCGCTGGCGGCGATCCCCTTCACCATGGAGATCAACGACCTGCCGCTCTACATGCGCTACGGCAACCCGCCCCAGGCCTATTCCGATATCCTGAAGCGCATCGTCGACAAGTACGACAGCATTGGGCGCCCGCCGGCTGTGATCGACATCACCGCCCATGCCCATGTGTTCGGCCGGCCCTATGGCGCGAT
>JAQCFD010000057.1 GCA_027618305.1 Pseudomonadota bacterium | reverse complement strand
TGCTAAGCCCTTGAAATAATTGGGGTGGCTGAGGGGACTTGAACCCCCGGCCTCCTGGACCACAAGCAGGAGCCGAAATCACTTACAGCAATTTTTTTCGTGCCGTTGCTGGGGTCCAAGGCCGCAAAATGAACCCAGAATGTGCCCCCATATGTGACCCAAGCCCAACCCGCAACAAATAAGGGGCCAGCGAAGAACCGCTAACCCCTTGAAAATATTGGTGGGCGATGTAGGGCTCGAACCTACGACCCGCTGATTAAGAGTCAGCTGCTCTACCAACTGAGCTAATCGCCCACCGTGCGCCTGAAGCGGCGGCGGATATAACACCCGCGACACCCATTGTCGATACGCACAGGCACGGAAACGGCAGGTTCAGGCCGCGCCGCCGCGTCTGTTGATGTAGGTATCCCGGTGCAGCCAGCAGCTCATGATCAGGCCGAACCCGATCAGCACCGTCAACATCGCCGTGCCGCCGTAGGAGATCAGCGGCAGGGGCACGCCGACGACGGGCAGAATTCCCATCACCATGGCGATGTTGATGAACACATAGAGGAAGAAGTTCACCGTCAGACCCATCGCCAGGAGGCGTGCGAAATGGCTGCGGGCGCGGAATGCGATATAGATGCCATAGGCGATCAGCACCCCGTAAAGCGCGATCAGCCCCACCCCGCCGACCAGCCCGAACTCCTCGGCCAGCATCGTGAAGATGAAATCGGTCTGTTTCTCCGGCAGGAAATTCAGATGGCTTTGGGTGCCCTCGAGGAAACCCTTGCCGAACAGTCCGCCCGAACCCAGCGCGATCTTCGACTGCAGGATGTGATAGCCCGAGCCGAGCGGGTCGGTCTCGGGATTGAGGAACGTGAAGATCCTCTGTTTCTGATAGGTGTGCAGGAACTGCCAGCCCACCGGCACCGCCGCCGCCGCCGCCGCCGCAACCGTCGCAAATTGCCACAGACGCGCCCCGCCGAGCCAGAACATGGCGGCCCCGACCATCGCCACCACGCCGGCTGTGCCCAGGTCGGGCTGCCGCAGCACCAGCGCCATCGGCGCACCAACCAAAAGCAGGGGAATGGCGAGGTTCGTCAGCCGGCCGGCGTCTTCGGAATCGAGGCCATGAAAATAGCGCGCCAGCGCCAACACCACCGCAACCTTCATGACTTCGGACGGCTGCAACTGGAAGAATCCAAGATCGAGCCAGCGCTGGGCGCCCATGCCGATCGACCCCATGATTTCGACCGCCGCCAACAGGGCAAGGCACACCGCGTACATCGGGAAGGCCGCGCGCAACCAGATGCGGATATCGGTCATGGCGACGGCGAGCATCATGAGGATACCCACGGAGAACCGCATGAGTTGCCGCGACGCCCAGGGATCGAAGTCACCGTTCGCCGCTGAAAATAGCATCGCAAAGCCAATCGACGCCGTCAGCACGATCAGCAGTACAAACTCCCAGTTCAAATGCAGGAGCTTCTGTCGGAAGGTGAGCTTGGCCGATGTGGTGCCGCTGAGCCGGGCCATGATCAGCCGTCCTGACTGTCGGGGCCACGCAGGCCCGCCACATTGGCCCCTGGCGCAAGCCGCGCGGGATCACGCTTCAGGGTTTCCGTCATCACATCGCGGGCAATAGGCGCCGCGACGGCGGAGCCGCCACCGCCATGTTCAACGACGACCGCGATGGCATAACGCGGGGCCTCAATGGGGCCATAACCGACAAACAATGCATGATCACGGTAGCGCCAGGGCAGGTCCTCGTTCTTGATAACGCCGCCGTCGCGCTCGCGCTGGCTGATACGCCGGACCTGGGCCGTGCCGGTCTTGCCGCCCATCGACATGCCCGGTGTCATGATCCGTGCGGCATGCGCGGTTCCCGTCGGGGCGGACGTCACAAGCGCCATGGCATCCGTCACCGATTTGAGGTGCCGCGGACTGACGTCGAGGGTCTGTATTTCCTCGGCCACGCGCGAAGCGAGTTTGCCCCGCGCCACCACATCGCGCGCCAGATGCGGACGGATGACTTTGCCGCCGTTGACCATGCGCGCGGTCATCGTCGCAAGCTGCATGGGCGTGGTGGTGATGAAACCCTGGCCAATGCCAGCCACGAGGGTTTCGCCGAGCACCCACGGCTGGCCGATCACGGCACGTTTCCATGCCTTGGTGGGAATCAGTCCCGTTCGCTCACCCGGCGTGTCCAGACCCAGCTCGGTGCCCAGTCCAAACTGATTTGCCATGCGGGCGATGTTGTCGACGCCGACGCGCTGCGCGACTTCGTAGAAATACACATCGCAGGATTCCGAGATACCACGTTCGAGATTCACATGGCCATGGCCGTGCCGGCGCCAGCAATGGAACTTGCCGTCACCGACTTCGAGGAACCCGGGGCAGAAATAATTCGTCTGGGGTGTGACCAGTCCCGCCTCGAGCGCGGCGAGTGCAACAATCATCTTGAAGGTCGAACCCGGCGCGTACTCCCCCGCGAGCGCCTTGTTGCGCAAGGGCGCGCGCTCATCGTCCGCAACGGCGCGCCACTGGGCTGTGCTCAGGCCCTCGGTGAAGGCATTGGGATCGAAGCTTGGTGTCGATGCCTGAACAATGACCCCGCCCGTCTCCACATCGAGGACGACCACCGATCCGGCTTCGTCGCCCAACCGCCTCATGGCCTCTTGCTGAAGGGTCATGTCGATGGTCAGGACCACGTCCTGGCCGGGATCACCATCTTGCCGGTTGAGCTCACGGATAACGCGGCCGACGGAATTCACTTCGAGCTGACTGGCCCCCGCGCGCCCGCGCAACGGCAGGTCGAAAGCCCGCTCGATGCCGCTGCGGCCCACCTTGAAGCCCGGCAACTCCAGCAACGGGTCACCGGAGATGTCTTCGGGCCGGGGCGATCCGACATAGCCGAGGATGTGCGCGCCGACCGCGCCGTTTGGGTAGAAACGCCGTTCACCCACGTCAATATCAATACCCGGCAGATCCGGCGTGTTCACCTCAAGCCGGGCGACATCTTCCCAATCGAGAAATTCCCGCACGGTCACAGGGACGAATTTCTTGTGTCGGCGAATATCCTTAAGCACGCGGGCCTTTTCATCGGCGCTGATGGGAATGATCATCGACAGCCGATCGAGCACCGCGGCAACATCCGGCGCGTTTTCGGCTTTCAGCAGCACGCGATAATTTTGTTGGTTGACCGCAATCGGCACGCCGAAACGATCGATGACCCGGCCACGCGAGGGCGGCAGAAGCCGCATATTGATCCGATTTTCCTCGGCCAGCATCTGGTAGCGCTCGGATTCGACCACCTGCAGGTAGTACATCCGACCCACAAGCGCCGCCAGCAGACTGAACTGCCCCCCCGCCAATAACGCCGCGCGCCGGCTGAACTGCCGCTGACGATCGTTATCGCGATTGTTCATGACGGCTGCGCCGAGCCCACCAGCCAGCGCTGGCTGTGCAGCAGTGTCCAGGCGATCGCCGGAAAGGTGATCACGGTCAAGACCATACCGATCAGCACCACATCGGTGGGCAGGATCGCACCACGCATGACGGAAACCAGAATCCAGGTCAGGAACGCCGCCATCGGTGTGACGATTGCGAAGCCGGACCAGAAGATCCAGAAGGGTTTGCCGACGAGAAAACGGCGCTGGTTGAGTACGAACCCGTGCACGAGCAGGTATATCAGTGCCGTCAGCCCGAATGGCGCGCCGATCAATGCGTCCTGAAACAGGCCAAGCGCAAACACCAGGATCCGGGGCATCAGATCAGGCCGAAACACGACCCAGTAATAGATCGCCATTAACGGCAATGCCGGGGCGACATCGGGAAAGAAGGGCAGCGGCATCGGCAACTGCGCCACCAGGATCAGCAGGAGAATGGTGAAGCCCGGCACCACCCGTCGGGAATAGTCGAGAATCGCGCCGAACATGGCCGAATTCATTGGGCCGCCTCCGCGCCCGCAGTTGGGGATGCTGCAGGGGCCGCTGCCGGTGCCAACGGCGCGACAGGCGCCGCTGCGGGCGACGCGGCCGGGGGTGTTGCGAGCCGGGCCGGGACCTGCTCAGGCGGCGGCAGGATCCCATTGACGCCATAATCGAGTATGCGTGCCTCGCTCACCCGCGACAGCTGCACAGCCGGCTGAATGGTGACCCGCGCCTCGCTGGCCTCCGCCACCACACCAATTACGAGCCCGGGCGGGAAGACACCGCCATGACCGGAGGTGAGCACACGATCTCCGGCCGAAACCGGCGAGTTGGATGCCAGATAGGTCAGGGTCGGCCAGGGTGAGTTGTCACCCGTCACGATGACCCGGTCTCCGGTTGATTCTACGATCGCAGGAATGCGCGAGTTCAGATCCGTCAGCAGCAGCACCCGCGCCGAACGTTCACCCACTTCGGCGACCCGGCCCACCAGGCCACCATGGGACACAACGGCCTGTCCGCGCTGCACGAAATGGCGCGCGCCCGCGTTGATCAGAAGACTGTGGAAAAACGCACCACCGGTGTCGGCAACCACCCGCGCGGTAATTGCACGCGGCGCTGTCGCGGGCACAAAATCAAGCTGGGCGCGCAAGGTTGCATTCTCGACTTCCAGCTGTCGGGCCATCAGCATCCAACGCAGAAGCCGTGCATTCTCCTCGCGCAGACGACCATTCTCGGCGTGCACAATGAAAAAGCTTTCGACCGACTGAGCGGCCGCCTGGCCGGCCTCGACCGGACGCGACATCACATCGAGGATCGGTGTCGTGGCATCGACGATCACCGTGCGCGCGCGCTCCAACGCACCGGTTTCCGCCTTGCTGAGAAGCATCAGTGCAAAGGCAAGCGCCAACAGTCCGAGAAACGCAAACCGCTGGCCCCAGATGCGGAACGGCACAGCCAGACCGGCAACCGATATACTCGCGTTTCGTTTCGCCACCAGACTATCCTGACGTCCAGGTTCTCGCCGTTACCCAGGCGTTCGGTCAGTACATGCTGACCAGAACATCCTTGAGCTTCTTGAATTCCTCAAGCGCACGGCCCGTGCCGCGCACCACGCATGTGAGCGGGTCATCCGCAATCGAGACCGGAAGTCCCGTCGCGTGCCGCAGCACATAATCCAGATTGCTGAGCAACGCCCCACCGCCGGTCAGGACGATGCCCTTGTCGACGATATCGGCCGCCAGTTCGGGCGCCGTATGCTCCAACGCGACCTTGACCGCGTCGATGATGGCGCTGATCGGCTCCGCGAGGCTTTCGGCAATCTGGCGTTCGGTGATGATGATCTCTTTCGGCACACCGTTCAAAAGATCGCGCCCCTTGATCTCCATCGACCGGCCTTCGCCGTCCTCCGGCGGACAGGCCGAGCCGATTTCCTTCTTGATCCGCTCGGCGCTCGATTCACCCACCAGCAAATTATGATTGCGGCGGATATAGCCGATGATGGCTTCGTCCATCTTGTCGCCGCCGACGCGCACGCTGCGCGAATAGACGATGCCGCCCAGCGACAGGACCGCCACTTCCGTGGTGCCGCCACCAATATCAACAACCATCGAACCCGTCGGCTCCGTCACCGGCAGCCGGGCGCCAATTGCCGCCGCCATCGGTTCCTCGATCAGCCAGACACGACGCGCGCCTGCGCTTTCGGCAGATTCCTGAATCGCCCGGCGCTCGACCGCGGTAGACCCCGAAGGCACGCAAACCACGATCTGCGGGCTGTGGAAGCCACGCCGATTGTGCACCTTGCGGATAAACTCCTTGATCATCTCCTCGGCGACTTCGAAATCCGCAATCACGCCATCGCGCAGCGGCCGAATTGCCTGGATATTGCCCGGGGTACGCCCGAGCATCTGCTTCGCCTCGTTGCCGACGGCGAGAACCTTTTTCTTGCCCTTGGATTCGACGATCGCAACCACTGACGGTTCATTCAGGACGATATCCCGTCCCTTGACGTAGACCAGGGTATTCGCCGTCCCAAGGTCAATCGCCATATCAGCGGAAAGCGCTCCCATGATTCGCGAAAACATAATGCGTCGCCTCGTCCGTTAATTGTTCTACCCCGGATCGGGGTCCGGACGGAGCGCCAGAGCTCCGCCCGGTTACCGGCTACGCCGACAAAGCCGCCGGCGCGGTTTTCTCTCGTTTCACAAGCAGTTTATTCAAACCGTGAACATAGGCCCGTGCCGACGCGACCAGCGTGTCGGCATCCGCGCCCTGCCCGTTCACGGTCTTTCCGTTCTCATCGAGCCGGACCGTGACCTCTGCCTGTGCATCGGTGCCGCCAGTCACGGCATGCACCTGGTAAAGCTGCAGTTTTGCCTCATGCGGGAACAATTCGCCGATGGCGTTGAACGTGGCATCGACCGGCCCGTTGCCGCGCGCCGTCGTCTTGACGAGTTCACCATCGATTTCGAGTTCCAGATCCGCTTCCTGCGGCCCCTTGGATCCGGCCCGCACCTGCAAGGACACGAACTTTATCGGGACATTCTCATGCTGAATTGTGTCATCAACAAGGGCGATCAGATCCTCGTCGAACAATTCTTTCTTCTTGTCGGCAAGATCCTTGAAACGCTGGAACGCGTCGCGGATGGCGTTGTCGCCCAAATTGCCGTAGCCGAGATCCTTGAGCTTCTCGCGGAAGGCGTGGCTGCCCGAATGCTTGCCCATCACCAGATTCGACTGGTTCAGGCCAACCGATTCCGGCGTCATGATTTCATAGGTCTCGGCGTTCTTGAGGACGCCGTCCTGATGAATGCCGGACTCATGTGCAAACGCGTTCGCGCCGACAATCGCCTTGTTTGGCTGAACATTGAAGCCGGTGATCGTCGAGACCAGATGGCTCGCGCGGGTGATGACGGTGGAGTCCGCACCGGTGATATACGGCATCACGTCCTGGCGCGTGCGCAACGCCATGATGATTTCCTCGAGCGCGCAATTGCCCGCCCGTTCGCCGATACCATTGATCGTGCACTCAACCTGACGCGCGCCGGCACCGACCGCGGCCAGGGAATTGGCGACCGCCAGCCCGAGATCATTGTGGCAATGCACCGAAATCACGGCCTTGTCGATGTTCGGCACCCGATTGAACAGCATCTCGATCAGCGCGGCGAATTCCTCGGGCACCGCATAGCCGACCGTATCGGGGATGTTGATCGTAGAGGCACCGGCCCGAATGGCGCTTTCCACGGTCCGGCAGAGAAAATCATGCTCGGTGCGCGATCCGTCTTCCGGCGACCACTCGACGTCCGGGCACAGATTACGGGCATAGCTGACGCTGTCGATAACCGCCTCATGCACCTGGTCCGGCTCCATCTGCAGCTTGAACTTCATATGCAGCGGGCTGGTCGAGAGGAAGGTATGGATACGCGGAAGTTTTGCGCCCTTCACGGCCTCCCATGCGCGGTCGATGTCCTGATGTGCGGCGCGCGCCAGGCCGGCCACGGACGAATTCTTGACCGTGTTCGCGACTTCGCGCACGGCCTCGAAATCACCGTTCGATGCAATCGGGAAGCCGGCTTCGATGATATCGACGCCAAGCTCTTCGAGAATGCGCGCGACCCGCACCTTCTCTTCGAGATTCATCGAGCATCCAGGCGATTGCTCGCCATCGCGCAACGTGGTGTCAAAAATTCGGACGTAATTCGGGTCGCTCTTGTCGACCGGCGAATCATTGCCTTTTGTGTTTGTTTCGTTAGCGGTCATTGGTCCTGCCTCAAATTCGGTTTGCTGACTTAGGGTGATGAAGCCTCCCCTGAACAACACAGGCCGCTAAGGTCTGTTTATGCTCAGGGGCACCTAAGTCGCAGGTCCGCACCGCCGATAAGAAGCGCGTCGAGATCAAGCAGGGTCAGGCACAGATCAGCTGTCGGCAAACCGCGAACGGCATGCGCTGACAAATCAGCTGTTGTGCGGACAATGACCACGCCCTGAATCTCCCCAACGGCCCCGGCGGAACCTCGAAACCGAAGAATCGACGCAGGGCAGTTAACAAATGGTGAACGCGCTGTTCACCAGTATGCAAAGAAAGTGCCTTAACACCCTTGTTTTAGAGCGTTTTTATGTTCGACCGCAACGATTTTGTTAACCATACCAATCGGTTTCGGTCCGCGCGCCCTATTTCGGTGCGCGGACCGACCGAATTTGGAACCAGACTAGTTCTTCGACTTGTCGACCATGGCGTTTTCGGCAATCCACGGCATCATGGCGCGCAGCTTGGCGCCGGTTTCTTCGAGCTGCTGATCGGCCTGCTGGCGACGAACGGCCTTGAACGATGCCTGACCCACCTGATTCTCGAGCATCCAATCCCGTGCGAACTCGCCGTTCTGGATCTCTTTGAGGATCTTGCGCATCTCTGCACGGGTCTCGTCGGTAATGAGGCGCGGCCCGCGGGTGTAGTCACCATATTCAGCCGTGTTCGAGATCGAGTAACGCATGTTGGCGAGGCCGCCTTCATAGATCAGATCGACGATCAGCTTCACTTCATGCACGCACTCGAAATAGGCCATCTCCGGAGCGTAACCCGCCTCAACGAGGGTCTCGAAGCCCGCCTGGATGAGCGCCGAAAGGCCGCCGCAAAGAACGGTCTGCTCGCCGAACAAATCGGTCTCGCACTCTTCCTTGAACGTGGTCTCGATGATCCCCGCCCGGCCGCCGCCAATGGCAGAACCATAGCTAAGCGCGATGTCGTGGCAGTTGCCGCTTGAATCCTGATGCACCGCGAGAAGGCTCGGCACACCGGCGCCACGCTCATACTCGGAGCGCACGGTATGTCCCGGCCCCTTCGGCGCGAGCATGAAGACATCCAGATCAGCCCGCGGCTCGATCAGATTGAAATGCACGTTCAGGCCATGCGCGAAAGCGATGGCGGCGTTTTCCTTAAGATTGGCATGGAGGTGATTGTAGTAGAGGTCCCGCTGCAACTCGTCGGGAACCGCCAGCATCACCACGTCCGCCCAGGCGGCCGCATCGGCTGAAGACTTCACTTCAAATCCGGCAGCCTCCGCCTTGGCGACGCTGGATGAGTCCGGGCGAAGCGCAATCACGACATTCGTCGCGCCGCTGTCGCGCAGATTCATGGCATGGGCATGGCCCTGGCTGCCATAGCCAATGATGGCAACATTTTTGCTCTTGATCAGATTCACGTCCGCGTCGCGGTCATAATAAACGCGCATATCTCTCATTCCCTGTTCTGCGTCAGTCTTGATGTATCGGTGGTTTCGCGTTTCCGCGCCCGGTGTGGCGCGGTTTTACAGTGCTGGGTGCCGCCGGGCAATGACCCGCTTCACCGCAGGTCTCAATCGTCGTCCTGTTTGTCACCCAGGCTTGGTTTGCCGTCCTTGCCGCCGCGCTGAATTGCGACCACACCGGATCGGGCGATTTCGGTATGGCCCAGGTTGCGCATCAGCTGCAGGAAGCTGTCGACCTTCTCGGACGCCCCGGTCAGGGAGAAGATGAAGGAATCCACGCCCGTATCGACCACACGCGCCCGGAATATATCGGCTATCCGCAACGCTTCGCGGCGTTCCGGACCCTCGTTCTGGATCTTTACCAACGCGACTTCATGCGCAACGGCCGGCCCCTCCGTGGTCAGATCATGGACCTCACGGATCGGCACGAGGCGTTCCAGCTGCGCCTTGATCTGCTCGATGATCATCGGGGTTCCGGTGGTCACGATGTTGATGCGCGACGAGGATTCGTCCTCGCTGACCGCCGCCACGGTCAGCGTTTCGATATTGTATCCACGACCGGAAAACAGACCAACGACCCGGGCCAGAACGCCCGGTTCATTGTCCACCAGAACCGCCAGAACATGCCGTTCAACGGCATTGTTTCTATTCGCCATAACGCGTCACTTTCACTGAATGTATAACTGGCCGCGCCGGCCTCCATGGCCGCCGCGGTGCCTGTTTGCCCTAGACCAGAACCATACCGTCTTCGGACTGCTTCTGTTCCTGGCGATCATCGAGGCCGAGAAGAATCTCGTTATGCGCGGCGCCGCCCGGGATCATCGGGAAGCAATTCTCTTCCTTCGCGCCGACCATATCGACGATCACCGGCCCGGGCGTCTCGATCATCTGCTTGATCACGTCATCCACTTCACTGGGATGGGTCGCACGCAACCCGGCGATACCATAGCTCTCGGCCAGCAAGATGAAGTCCGGCAAGCCGTCGGAATAGGATTCCGAGTAGCGCGCACCGTGGAGCAGTTCCTGCCACTGACGAACCATCCCGAGCCAATAATTGTTCAGGATGAAGATTTTTACCGGAAGCTTGTACTGGGCAATGGTACCGAGCTCCTGGATATTCATCATGGTGGAGGCTTCGCCCGCGATATCGATCACAAGTGATTCCGGATGGGCAATCTGGACGCCGACCGCCGCCGGGAGGCCATAGCCCATCGTGCCCAGACCACCGGACGTCATCCATCGGTTGGGTTTGTCGAAGTGGTAATACTGGGCCGCCCACATCTGGTGCTGTCCCACTTCGGTGGTCACCAGCACATCCATATCCTTGGTCAGCTCGTAGAGGCGTTTGATCGCGTATTGGGGCTTGATGTCATCCTTCGGACCGGTGCCCTGCACGAAACCGAGGCAATCCACCGCCCGCCATTCCTCGATCTGCTTCCACCATGCGTCGAGCGCCTTGCCGTCGGGCTTGGCCTTGCGGGCCTTCCACTTCTCCAGCATGTCCTCGACGACGTTTTCCACATCGCCGACGATCGGTACATCGACCATGATGTTCTTGTTGATCGAGCTCGGATCGATATCGATATGGATCTTCTTCGAGTTCGGCGAAAACGCATCGGTGCGGCCGGTCACCCGGTCATCGAAGCGGGCTCCGATCGCAACCATGACGTCGCAACCATGCATCGCCAGATTGGCTTCATAGGTGCCGTGCATCCCGAGCATGCCGAGCCACTGGGGCGACGAGCTGGGATACGCGCCCAGCCCCATGATTGTCGTGGTCGCCGGATACCCCGTCGCGTTGACCAGTTCGGTCACCAATTCACACGCGCGCGGGCCGGAGTTGATGCAGCCGCCGCCAATATAGAAAATCGGCTTCTTGGCGTTGGCGATCAGCTCGACGGCTTCCTCGATCGCCGCGTCGGCGCCTTCACGCTGCGGCTTGTAGTGCCGGTGCGTGACATTCTCCGGCGAGTGATATTCGCCCACGGCAAACTGCACGTCTTTCGGCAGATCTATGACGACAGGCCCCGGACGCCCCGCAGCCGCGACATAGAACGCCTCGTGCATGACCGTACTGAGATCGTCCACGTCCTTGACGAGATAATTATGTTTTGTGCACGGGCGGGTGATGCCGGTCGTGTCCGCCTCCTGGAAGGCATCATTGCCAATCAGATGTGTCGGCACCTGCCCTGTCAGGCATACGATGGGGATGCTGTCCATCAGCGCATCGGTCAGGCCTGTGACGGCATTGGTCGCGCCGGGTCCCGACGTCACGAGGACCACGCCCACCTTTCCGGTGGATCGGGCATAGCCTTCGGCCATATGAACCGCGCCCTGCTCATGACGGACAAGAATGTGGCGTACGGAATTCTGTTTGAACAGCGCGTCGTACAACGGAAGGACGGCGCCACCGGGATAACCGAAGACGACCTCAACACCCTGATCCGCCAGGGCCTTGATCACTATTTCCGCTCCGGTCATGCGATTGCCAGACATAACGCGTACACCTTTCTTTCTCATTCGGGTCGACCCGATTACAGCCTCGTGCTGCCCAATCACCGGGTTGTCATTTTTCGTTGTTGCACTGCAACCAGGACAGGCGAGATAAACGAAACGCCTCCCGTTGACCAGCCGGATCGCCAGGGCCGCGGCCAAACTCGCGGGCTCCCGTATTGAATCCGAAATGCACAATGACACCAGGCACAAAAAAAATCGCTGCGCGAACGTCGCATACCAAACGACCCCCGCCACAAGCGCGTGCGTAACTTAAGAAAAGATTTATCTTCTGTCAACTCAGAAATGAAAACAGTTCTTTAGTAATTGAGTAATTATATTTCAAAACCTCTATCCGAGGATGATCACCATCGTCCCCAGATAATTGATGCCGGAGCCACGTCGTCTGGCGTTTCGCGTAGTTCCGGGTCTGCTGTTGCCCGGTGTTGATTGCAACATCCAGCGACATTTCGCCACGCAAATGTGCCGCCAATGGCGGGTAACCGAGTGCCTTGAAAATAGGCAGGGCGGGATCCAGCCGCTCTGCATCGGCGCGCGCAGAAAGCGCTTTGACCTCGTCGATCGCCCCCGCTTCGATCATGTCAAGAAACCGGCTGTCACAGTTGCGATAGAGCTCGTCGCGCGGCGGCTCGACCACAAGCACACGAAAAGCCGTATCCGGCGCCGGAACCGGCTCGGACTGCCATTCAGACAACGGCCGGCCGGTTGCCGTGACGACCTCCCAGGCCCGCAACACGCGTTGACTGTCACCCGGGTGCAGGCGGGCGGCAATCTCGGGATCCAGGGCGGCAAGTTCGTTGTGGAATGCAATGCCACCGATCTCGCGCCGCCGCGCCTGCGCGCGCTGACGGATTTCGCCTGGCACTTCCGGGATGGGCGCCAGCCCCTCCATCAACGCCTTCAGATAAAGCCCCGTGCCGCCCACGAGAAGTGGACGGCGGCCCGCGTTGATAACGGATTGTACAGCCGCCAGTGCCGCAGTTGCCCAGTCGGCGGCGGAGCCGGCTTCCGTTGCGTCGCGGTCCCCATACAGAAGATGTGGCACACGGTCCTCGTCGGCCTGCGACGGGCGCGCGGTCAGGATCCGCAGGTCACGGTAAACCTGCATCGAATCTGCATTGATGATCGTGCCACCGATCTGCTCGGCGAGATCCATGGCCAGGCCGGACTTGCCACTCGCCGTCGGTCCCGCGACCACGATGACCGGCTGTTCAGACATCGGCGGTGCGCTCACACATCGAGCGGGTAGGAGACCAGGCCATCCGCCAGCTTGGGTTCGAACCATGTCGATTTGGGCGGCATCACCTCGTTCGCATCGGCGACGGCCATCAAATCCTCGATGCTCGTTGCGTACATGGCAAAGGCGACAGCCCAGGCACCGCTGTCGACCCGCGCTTCAAGCGCATCCAGCCCCCGGATTCCTCCGACGAAATCAATCCGCGCGTCGGTGCGCGGATCGGCAATACCGAGCACCGGCTCGAGGAGCCGGTCCGAAAGCAGCTTTACGTCCAGCCGATCGAGCGGCGGCGCATCGGCCCCGGGTGCCGATTTGGTCTTGAGGGCATACCAGGTGCCGCCGAGATACATCCCAAAGTCATGCTGACTTGTCGGGCGCGCGGGTTCCTTTGTGGGCGTCACCTCGAAGGCCGCGCTCACACGCGCGAGGAAGTCGGCCTCGGACAAACCATTCAAGTCCCTGATCACGCGGTTGTAGTCGAGAATGTGCAGTTCGTCGGCGGGGAACGCGACGATCAGAAATCGCTCATGGGCATTCGTGCCACCGTTGCGGCCCTCACGCAGGGCGGCGACGCGCGCCGCAGCGGCGGAGCGATGATGCCCGTCGGCGATGTACAGCACGTCCACAGGCGCATAGGCATCAGCGCTGCACGTCCGCCGGCGCCGTGACGGCCCAGATGAGATGGCGCACTCCATCGGGCTGGGTGACGTCGTAGGTCGGGTCCCCGGCCGTGATCTGCTTGAGAATGTCGGCAATCGCGGGCTGGGGCTGATGCACGACGAGCACCGGGCCGGTTTGGGCATCGACTTCATCGATCTGACGGACCCGGTCGTCTTCCTTGTCCGGCCGTGTAAACTCATGCTTGCGCACGATGTTCTTCAGGTAAGCCGCCACGGGCGTGGCGGCGACCAGGCCCGTCTGGCTGTGATCACCCATGATGATGCGATACACGTAATAGCAAGGTGCCTCGTCGCGGATCAGCACGCCGGCCTCGATCATCCCAGCAAGGTTCGACGCGCCCTTCGCGTAGACCTCGTCGGCATGAGGATCGGTACCAGGCGGCAAATCAATCTCGGGCCGGGACACATGCAGGAAGCTCCAGGGCCGGCCGGCCGCCATCGCCGCGGCCTCATCGAAGGACACAACGTCATAGGGCGGTGCGGCAACATCCTCAGCGGCACCAGGCGCGGGGCGCAGGCCCGGAAACGGGTGGAGCAGGTGTTCGCTCATATCGGCAGCTCGTTTGTTCACGTTTATGGAAAGAACCGGTTCAACGCGCCCTCATCGCATATTGCATGAGCGAGCGAAAGCATCAGGACCGGACGGCCCCATCAGAACAGAAAAAACGGCGGCGCCCGGAGGCGCCGCCGCTGTCACTTACCCAGGAAAAATAA
>JAQCFD010000056.1 GCA_027618305.1 Pseudomonadota bacterium | reverse complement strand
CTGCCGCATCCGACGTCGCCACCCGGTAGGCCACGCCGTTGCAGCTGCCGCCATTGTCGAGGCCGAGCACCAGTCCGGGACACTCGGGGGTCCCACGATAGACATGGGAGTACACGCAGAATGAGCGGTGAAAGCCATGTACCCGCGCGGGTTTGCGATCCACGAACGGAAAGTCCGGCCGCCACATGAGCGAGCCGTAGCCGAATATCCACAGATCATTGCCATGGGGATGGGTCGCCATGACCGCCCGCAGCGTCCAGTTCAATTCCTCTTCGGTCAGTTCATACTGATCGGTCAGGTGGGAGAGATCGGGCTGTTCCTTCAACATCGACATGGCGGCAGGGACGGTTCCGGTGCAGGTTGCGGGACGATATCGCACGGTACGTCTCGACGCCGGCGCAAACCCCGATTAGGTTGATCGGCAAGCTTCTTAGGCAACTGGCTGCATATGATCCAGCGAAAGTATTTGATTCCCATCGGCGTGGTGGCGCTGCTGGTGACCGTCTGGACACTCGGCTGGTTCTGGTTTGCCCGGGAAATCCAGACCGGTCTGCAGGCGTTCGCCGGCCAACAAGACGGCAGACCCGTGATCGTGACATGGGACGGGGTGCGGGTCTCGGGCTATCCGAACCGGCTGAACACGCATATCACGCGGCCGCGTGGCACCTGGTCCGGGCCGGACGGAAATATCACCTGGACGGGCGCAGACACGATCCTGGGGTTTTTCAAGGATGGCGGCCGAACTGTGTCGTTTCGCGCGCCCGGCGCGCACGATTTCACCCTGCGAAGTGCCGGGTCGGAACACTCGATGTCAGCGGTCAGTGAAGGTTTCGGCGGCCGTCTGGTGTTCGACGGGAAAGGACAAGCAACTGCGCTGCGCGGCCTAGCCACCGGTCTCAACGTCGCGATCGACGACAAATCGGCAACAATGCTCGACCGCGCGGCGTTTGACTGGTCCCAGACCCTTGGTGGCACCGACGCGTCGAACACGGCGGACGGACTTCATCCCGATTCCGTCGGACAATCGCTGACATTCTCGCTCTCCGGGGTGTCCCTGGTGACGGCCCAGCTCGATCCTATTCTCGTCGAGACCCTCGGGCGCGAGCTTGACCGGCTGGCAGGTCAGTTGTCCGTTCGCGGTGCCCTCGATCCGACAGATTTATCGCCTGACAGCCTGACACGCTGGCGCGATGCGGGCGGCACCCTGGAGCTTGCCAACTTTTCACTTGTCTGGGGCCCGCTACAGATCTTCGGGGACGGCACTCTCGCCGTCGATGATGCCCTGCAGCCCGTTGGTGCCTTTACAGCACAAATCGCGGGGATCGACCGGCTCATCAATCTATTGGAACAAACCGGCCGGATGCGCCCACAGCAGGCCGCGATCGCGAGGATCGCGCTGGCGGTGCTGACCCGCGCACCGGCCAATGGCGGGCCGCCACAGGCCCGTGTGCCGGTCTCTGTCCAGAACCGACAACTGTCGATAGGACCGATACCGCTGCTGCAGCTGCCGGTCATCGACTGGAACTAGCTCAAATCAGGCGTCGTCCGTATCTTTGCCACCGGCCGGCTCACCGTTCTCGGTATATTGGAACCGCCCGGCCTGCCGGGCCTCGATGACGCCGCGGCGAATATCGCGAGTGCGCGAGAACATCTCGAACAGGGCATCCCCGTCGTCCTTGCGGATCGCGCGCTGCAGCGCCGTCAAATCCTCGGTGAAGCGCCCGAGCATCTCAAGCACCGCTTCTTTATTGAGCAAAAACACATCCCGCCACATCACCGGGTCCGACGCGGCAATCCGAGTGAAGTCACGGAATCCGCCGGCCGAATACTTGATCACCTCACGGGTGGTGACCACCTCGTCATCGCGGGATTGCGCTTCGAGTTCGGTCTCGAGATCCGCCGCGGTCGCGACAATCGTGTAAGCGATCAGATGGGGCAGATGGCTGGTGATTGCGAGCACCCGGTCATGATGCTCGGCATCCATGATCTCCACATCGGCGCCCATGCCCTGCCAGAGCCGCTCGAGCGCCGCGACGGCATCGGCATCGGCGCCCGGCGGCGGGGTAAGAATCGAAAAGCGGTTCCGAAACAATTCGGCGAACCCGGATTCCGGGCCGGAATGCTCCGTGCCTGCGACCGGGTGACCGGGCACGAGATGCACGCCGTCGGGAATATGCGGTGACATCGCCGTGATGACCGAACCCTTTACCGAGCCCACATCTGTGACAATGGCGCCTGGCTTCAGATATGCGCGCATGGCCACCGCGACCTCGCCACACGCGCCAACCGGCGTGGCGACCACGACCAGGTCTGCACCGGTGACGGCGCCGGCGAGGTCGTCATGCATGCTGTCGACGATGTCGAGAGCCTCGGCGCGCGCACGCACATCGGCATCCGCATCATGGCCTGTCACATGGCCTGCCAATCCGTTCGCACGGATCGCAAGGGCGACGGACGACCCGATCAGGCCGATCCCGAGGATCGCGATGCGGTCAAATATCTGCGTGTCGGTCATGCACCCTCGACAAATGCGCGAAGCGCGACGAGCACCTCCTGCATCTCATTGCGCGTCCCGATCGACATGCGTACCCAGTCAGGCAGACCGTATCCGGCCACACGGCGAGTCACGATGCCCCGCTCGAACAGGAACCGGTAGGCCGCCTCGGCATTCCGGTCGGTCGTGGGATCAAAGTGGACGATCACGAAATTTCCCACCGACGGATTGACGGTCAGCCCAAGCGCCTCCACCTCGGCGGTGAACCAGGGCAGGAGCTCGGCGTTCAGGTCGCGCGAGCGCGCCGTATGCTCGGTATCATCGAGCGCGGCGATGCCCGCTGCGATGGCCGGCGTGGACACATTGAAGGGCGGTCGCACCCGGTCGAGAATCTCGATGATCTCGGCGGGGCCGTAGGCCCAGCCGATACGCAGGCTGGCGAGCGCGTAGATCTTCGAAAATGTCCGCGTCATGACCACGTTCGACGCTTCGCGCACCAGCGCGATGCCGGGATCATAATCCGGCGCGACGACATACTCGGCATAGGCCGCATCAAGAATCAGAAGGACATCTTCCGGCAGGCCCGCATGCAGGCGGCGCACCGCATCGTCGCCCAGATAACTGCCGGTCGGATTGTTCGGGTTGGCCAGAAACACGATCTTCGTGCGTTCGTTCACTCGATCGAGGATCGCGTCCACGTCGGCCGTCAGATTTTTCTCGGGCGCCGCCACGGGGGTCGCGCCGACGCCGCGAGTCGCGATCGGGTACATGGTGAAACCATGTTCGCTGTAGATCGTCTCGTCGCCCGGTCCGGCATAGGCCAGCGTGAGCAGATCGATAAGCTGATCGGAACCGCAGCCACAGATGATACGTTCGACCTCGAGACCATGATGGTCGGCGAGCGCGCGACGCAGGCTGCGCGCATCGATCTCGGGATAGCGGTGCATCTCCTCGCTGGATGCCGAATAGGCCTCCAGCGCACGCCAGGACGGCCCGAACGCGCTTTCGTTCGAGCTGATAACAATGCGGTCCGCGCCGCCCGATCCGACCTCGCTGCCGGCGTAGGGCGTGATCTGCAACACTCCGGGTTTGGCTTTTGGCGGTGCCACCTATTTCACTCCTGTCACGCCCGTGGGCGCATAAGGCCGGGCGAAAGCACCCAGCAAACGAACATTCGAGGCCTCAATGGTCACCGCAACGGCCTGGATACGGTCGTCATCGGCATCGATGAAGCCATCCAGTTCGACAATATGTATGCGCGCGTCGTCGGCGTGAGGATCGTCGGTCACGGCCTGCGCCTCGATCGACAGGCCGGTGTCGGAACAAACCTCACCCACCCGCGCGCGGCTCAGCGTCTTGGAGCAGGTGAACATCAACAGGCTCCGGTCATCGCCTGATTCCTCTGGAATTCCGCGGGCCAGGACCAACGCGCCGACAGATGCACCGCCAACGGTGGCGGCGGGGTTGTCAAACCAGGGCAAGCGCGCCACGACGTAGACATCCGATGCATCGCGAATATCACCCCACCAGCCCGGCGCATCTGCGGCCTCGGGCAGCGGCACCAGACCGACCGAAACCTCGCCGCGATCGACCGCGGAGACAACATGGGGTGCCGATTCAAAACGTTGCGTCGGCGTGTCCAAACCGAAATGCCCGTTGGCCAGGCGCAGCGCCGAGCCATGCCCTTCGATGGGGCAATAACCGACTGTCAACTGGCCCTGAATACGGATCGACGCGGCAATGATTTCTCGCCACAGCCGGACGACGGATGCGTGGGAAAGGTCGCCCGCGTGGCGGGCAAGGAGCCGGTGCAACAATTGGGCCTCGCGCGCCGGCCGAAACGTGACCTGGCCATCGACCGCCTTGCGCCGGCCGATTTCAGACACAACTTCGCCACGCCGCATCAAAAGATCATGCAGCTGTTCATCGATTGAATCGATCTCGCGGCGCAGCGCCGCCAGGTCGTCTGGCGCGGGGCTCATCGTCATACTCATCCGGGAAAATTGCGGGCAAATATGTATCGCTCCCCCGGGAATTTGGCAAAGAAAACGTTGACACCTCTCCACAGCCCCTCATAGCTATGCGCCCGATGCGGTGGCATTTTCCACGTCACAGACTTCAAACCATGCCCACACCATGACAAAGCACGAACCAGACGGCGCGCAGAACGCCGGCGATGCAATCGCGGTCGAACCGGTGGTCACCGATCTTCCGGGCCATCGGCTTGTCCTGGGTGAGATTGACCCGTTGCGGCTCGCGTCAGGCCAGATGCTGGGGCCGTTCACGGTCGCCTATCAGACTTACGGCACGCTCAACGAAGACAAGTCGAACGCGATCCTGGTCTGCCACGCGCTGACCGGCGACCAGTATGTCGCCGAAACACACCCGGTGACCGGCAAGGACGGCTGGTGGGGAAGTATTGTCGGGGCCGGCCGGACGATCGACACCGATACGTATTTCGTCATCTGCATCAACGTTCTCGGTGGATGCATGGGAACGGCCGGCCCCAAGGATATCGACCCGCGAACAGGTGCGCCGTTCGGGCTGAATTTCCCGGTCATCACAATCGGCGACATGGTCGCGGCTCAGAAACGCGTCATCGAGCATCTGGGTATCGTCAAGTTGTTCGCCGTGATCGGTGGATCCATGGGCGCCATGCAGGCGCTGGAATGGGCGTCGCGCTATCCCGAGATGCTGTTCTGCGCAATCCCGATCGCCGGCGCCGCACGACACTCAGCCCAGAACATCGCGTTCCACGAGGTTGGTCGCCAGGCAATTATGGCGGACCCGAACTGGTGTGGTGGCGCGTATTATGATCGCGACCTCAACCCCGAACGCGGTCTCGCCGTCGCGCGCATGGCCGCCCACATCACCTATCTTTCGGATTCTGCCCTGCATCGAAAGTTCGGACGCAACCTCCAGGACCGACAGAAAATCACGTTTGGCTTCGACGCAGACTTTCAGATCGAGAGTTATCTGCGCCACCAGGGCCGTTCCTTCGTCGAACGGTTCGATGCCAACTCCTATCTCTACATCACCCGCGCCATGGATTATTTCGACCTGGCGGCGGAGCATAACGGCCAGTTGCCGGCAGCGTTCGAAGGCTCACCGGTCCGGTTCTGTCTCGTCAGTTTTACATCCGACTGGCTGTTTCCGACGGCGGAGTCGCGCCAGATCGTCCATGCGCTGAACGCCGTGGCCGCGTCGGTCAGCTTTGTCGAAATCGAGACTGATTCCGGCCATGACGCATTCCTCCTGGAGGAGCCGGAATTTTTCCGAATTCTGTCTGGTTTCCTGCGCGGCGCGGCAGACCAGTATGCGCAAACGATGACCGGGACCAACGCATGAACAGGCAGGAAACCACCGCAACGGCCCGCATCCGCGTCGATCAGAAACTGATCGCTGACATGGTGACGCCCGGCAGCCGGCTGATCGATGTCGGTTGCGGTGACGGCTTGCTGCTGGATCTGCTCGTGCGCGAGCGTCAGGTCGACGGGCGCGGCATCGAACTCAGCCAGGAAGGCGTGAACACCTGCGTCGCACGCGGCCTCGCGGTGGTGCAGGGCGATGCCGAAACCGATCTGCACAATTATCCCGATGACGCGTTTGATTTCGCCATTCTGTCCCAGACACTGCCGGCGATTTTCGATGTAAAAGGCATGCTGCGCGAACTACTGCGCATTGGACGCTGCGCCGTCGTCAGCTTTCCCAATTTCGGCTACTGGCGCGTGCGCACCGACCTGCTCTTCCGCGGCCGTAGCCCGGTATCTGACAATCTGCCCAATGCCTGGTACGAATCGCCGAACATCCGGTTCTTCACACTGACAGATTTCATGGATCTCCTGGCCGAGCTGGACCTCAACGCCCAGCAGATCATTACGATCGACCGGCAGGGCGGGGCGCGATCGCACAAGGAAATCGGCCACTGGACGAATCTACTGACCGAGCAGGCTATTTTCCTGATTGGACGGGGTTAGCAGACCCCCCAGGTAACGTTGCGGGCGTCATCGCCAACCCCCTCGCCGGCAACGCCACATAGGATCGACGGCGGACCTTCTCGCCGGCCAGGCTGCCGCCATAAATCTGCTTCGTTGCCTCGACAATCGTGACCCCGCCCACGGGATTGAGCCAGCGCAGGCCCAAACGTTCCCAGGCCGGTGCCGCCGAGAGCCAGAAACGGCGGCGCGACGGCGGGAAAAACAGCGCGCGCGCATCTCGGACCGGCGTGAACATCGATTGCCGCAAGGCCTTGTTGAGTTGCTCGGTCGAGAACGGATGCCCATGACCGAACGGTGTGTGATCCGTTCGAGCCCAGATCGAACGGCGGTTCGGCACCGCCACCATCAGGCGACCACCGTCGGCGAGGACGCGCCACATCTCACGCAGCATCAGATGGGCGTTCTCGCTGTACTCCAATCCATGCACCAGCAGAATTCGGTCGACAGAAAGGTCGGGCAGCGGGAGCTCATCTTCATGGGCGACCAGGGCGAGATTGCGTTCCTCGGTGATCCGCTCCGGCCAGGCCAGAACGCCCATGCGCGTCGACATCACGGCCGCCACACGATCTGCTTCATCCACGAACGGAGTCAGATAGGGGGTCGCATATCCGAACCCCAGAACCCGCATCCCATGCACGTCGGGCCAGAGCGCGCGCACCTGGCGGCGAATCATGCGCCGGGCCACGGAACCCAGGCTGGACGCGTAGAAATCGCGCAGATCAACGACATCGAGATTCATGGCTGCGACGTTACCACAGGATGAGAACATCGAACGTCGGAACGAAGTGGCAGATAGGCCTCAAACGCCGTTTTGTTCATTCGCGGCCGCGTGTATCTTGGCGATCAAGAGATAACCCCACAATCAAGCCACTCACATTCAAAATGCTGGCCCAGCGAGGAAGACATGAAACTTATCTATGCCGCCGCCTCTCCTTATGCGCGCAAGGCCCGGGTCGCGGCGATCGAGTGCGGTGCGAGCGACAAACTCGACATCGAGGCCGTTGCCCCATGGGAAGACCCGGCCGGATACCGGGACGTTAACCCGGTCGGCAAGGTGCCCGCGCTGGTGCGAGACGATGGTCCACCTCTCTACCAATCGAACCTGGTCTGCGAGTATCTCGATTCCCAGGGCACCATCAAAATCTATCCCGACCCCGGCCCCGCCCGCTGGACGGCACTTCGCCAGATCGCGGCCGCAGACGGTATCCTCGATGCCTCGGTCGCGGAACGGATGGAAGGCATGTTTCATGAGGGCGACGCGATTGCGACCAAGTTCATCGACCGGCAAGAACTTTCGGTCAAAATGGCGTTGGACCAGCTCGAGGCCGAGGCAACGGATCTGGACGGACCGGTCACCATCGGACAGGTCGCGGTGGCCTGTGCGCTTGGGTATCGGGATTTCAGGTTCGCCGAAGTCGACTGGCGCGACAGCCGACCGAAGCTTGCGGCATGGTTCGCAGAATTCGCGCAACGGCCGTCAATGATCGAGACCGACCCGGCGGCCTAGCGGCCGCCGAAGGTCTATTTCGAACGCCAGTGTTCTGCGTCTAGTAGAAGAACGAGGTTATCAAGGCGTAGGTCCCGAACCCGGTCAGCACAAACGCGACGATCCCATCCATCCAGAGCTGATACGATCCGTCCACGATCGGGCGGAAGAGGTTCGCGGTCGTCGAGAGCGCGATCCACCAGAGCGCCGAGCCGGCAAACACGCCCGCCACCAGGATCGAGGCATTGCCGATCGAGCGGCCCGCCTCGGTAAACCCGAGCGTCGCCAGCAAGCCGGCGAACGCGATAAAGGTAATGGGATTGGTGATCGACAGCATAAAAGTCGACAAAAAATCCTTCACTAGACTATGCGTCTCGATCCGCCGCTGAATTCTTTCATCCGACCCATCCGTGACCGGATGCGCATGAACCATCGCGATGACGGTGCGCAGCGCCAACAACAGCAAAATCACACCACCGACCAGGCGCAACGCCCCCTGATGCCCGGTAATCCAGTCCTCAACCGCGGAGATGCCGAACGCTGCGACAGCGCCGTAAAGCGCGTCACCGAAGGCCGCACCCAGCCCGGAAATAAGGCCATGCATACGACCCTGGGACAGCGTGCGCTGAACGCACAGCACGCCAACCGGTCCAACCGGCAAAGCGAGGAAAAACCCGAACACAATGCCCTGGATCAAAATAAAATCTGTTACGGCCAAAATACTGGGTTCCTGTTCCCGGATACGCATCGCCGGACGGCGCGCCATCCCCTGACCGTTCTTAGCAGATTAAATGCGCGGTAAAAAACCAGGTGGCGTCAGCCAATTGGTCGCGCGGCGAATTTCAACCCTGGCAACATGATCACGTCGCGGGCCGCGACCAGCTCGAGCTCACTGCCCGCCCGCTGATGGGTTTCCGAAAGCACGGCAAAGACCCTGGCCACGCTGTCTTCCAGCGCCCGGGCAAGCGCACGATGCTCTGCCATGCCCGCCGCAAAAAGGCTGCTGGCAAGATCGCCCGCACCATGGGGTTCCGTTGAAAAGGCAAGTCGCGGCGTCTCCACGCACCATGCTTCCGATTCGTTGAATGCGATCACTGCCGTGTGGGTGGGATCAAGATCACGATGGTCCGCACTGGTGACCATGACACTGGCACCCGATCGCATCTGTGCCAGAAGTTCACGACCGGCCACCACAATCTCGCCAACCGACAAGACCTTCAACGCACCGGCATCGAGACCACACAGCACCGCAAGCTCAAACAGGTTGGGTGTTGTGATATCGGCGGCCGGCAGTGCCGTCGCTCGGAAATGCGCAGGCAGTGCCGGGTCCACATAAAGTCCCGTCCCGACATCCCCCATTACCGGGTCGCAGCAATAGACCAGGCTCGGGTTTGCGGCCCGGACCCGGGCCACGGTGTCCGTGACAAGCGCGGCAAGCGCCGGGCTGCCGAGATAACCGGTGACCATCAGGTCACAATTCGTAAAGGCCCCACGACGCTCAAGTCCGTGGAGCAAATCCGAGACAGCGTCCGGCGGCATGACCTGCCCACCATAATCCGGATAGCCGGCATGGTTTGACAGGATCGCCGTCGGTACGGCCCACACCTTGTGTCCAAGGCACTGAAGCGGAAATGTTGTGGCCGAATTGCCGACATGGCCAAACACCACCTGGGATTGGATGGAGAGAATATGCATCGCTGGAGAACGGTTTTGCGCGTGTCGCCGCCCCGGCACAAGAATTCGTTTGACCGACGCGAAACGCCGTTGATACCTGTCGATTACTGATCTGCCTGGATGCGGAGCCCGGCTTTAGACGCCTGAACAAGAGCCCGGTGCGAAAGCGTCGGGCTCTTTTCGTGCCCGCCCCCATCTGCTCCAGCCCCGTCTACACGGCCTGATACAAGGCTTTTGGATCGCCCCATTTGTGAATTGCCACGAACCGGTTCCGGAATTGAAGAAGGCGCCAGGTGCATGGACGCGGAGCCCGTGACGCCTGACGCCTTCCTCGATCCTCGGATCCCGGAGTCGCCCCCTGGACCTCAGACCTTCGGACCATAACCTGCAGTGCTTGCGCCCTGCCGACCAAGATCCAATACCCACATCGACGTTCAGCCTCTCGTCGCTCAGCGCGTGGGACGCACCCCTGGCCGATACGTCGTCCAGCGCGCTTCGCTTGTCCGGCATCGTCCGCTGTAACGCGTTCCATACCGCCCCCGAAGGGATCGAAGCCTAGGTCGGCAGCCTTTCCACAAACCCACCCGTTTGGTCCCCGCAGCTCCGAAGAACCCCGGTTTCCGCCCGGCCGTCGTTCCGAATTCCTGGCCGGCGAGAGCCTGGAGTGCGAAACGCCGCCATCTTTCCTTCGCCCCGAGCCCGCCGAAGCGAACATCTGGGCGGAGCGCGCGCCCCGGAGGGTTCGCGCTACCGGAAAGACCGCTGATCTGCGCAACGGTGCCTTCCCTACCGGCCGGCCTCTGATCGTAACCTTCCGAAGAAGCTCACGTCCGTCTGACCACCCGGCCGTGCCCGGGACCCGTCGCGTGGTTGCCCACGTTCCGGACCGCGCACTTGAACGGACATCCACCGAGGCGATCGATCCCGAAGGACCATGTCCATCCGCCGACTTCCCCCCGGACCTGGCATCACCTTGCGGCAATCCCGCTGGTCCGGCTTCGGTTTCCGTCGATCCGGTCCGCCCCCTGGTGACCGTTCCGAACCCGCCCGAGCCAACCGCAGAGCGGATGGCTCGGACGCGACGTAAACCCGTCGACACGTCAATGCGTACACAAACATGTTCGACCGCCGCCACCGAGGCAGCAATGTGCAATCGGGGCCAGCATCCAGTTTCCTGTGCAAAACTCTCCCAGTAGATCACAACTCCTCCACAGGTTTTCCACACGCCGTCGTCAATCTGGCCGTTGTGCCCGGCAATCCAAGCTGTTGCGCGGGGCAGTGTCATTGACGAAACGGGGGGTGGGGGTCTAAATCTGCTCCATAGAAACTCGTACGCACGCGACCGTCACGAACCATGGTTCGACGGCGCGCAGCACACGGAAAAACCACCGGAACCTTTTCCTGCGTTCCGGCTTTGCAGCAAAGTCAGGGGGGCACATGGCGACCGACAACAGACCGCTATCGCCGCACATTCAGATCTATCGCCCACAGTTCACATCGGTGCTGTCGATTCTTCACCGTATTACGGGTATCGGCCTCGCCGCCGGCACACTGCTTCTGGTCTGGTGGCTTATCGCCGCTGCGGCAGGGCCGACCGAATTCGACACCGTGCAAAATTTCATCGGCTCCGTCGTCGGACGGATCCTGCTGCTCGCCTGGAGCTTCGCGCTCTACTATCACCTCTGCAACGGCATTCGGCATCTGGTCTGGGACGCTGGCAAGGGGTTCGAGTTGCGCACTGCTTTTGCGTCCGGCTGTCTGGTTGTCGTGGCTGCGACCGTGCTGACCATCATCAGCTGGGTCGCCGGATACGCCAGCCTCGGAGGGCTTTAGACATGAATATGCGCTCCCCCCTGAGCCGCGCGCGCGGCCTCGGATCAGCCAAGAGCGGCACCGACCATTGGTGGATGCAGCGGCTGACGGCACTGGCCCTGATCCCGCTGGTGATCTGGTTTGTCGTCTCGATGATTATCGTGACCGGCGCTGATCACGCGGCGGCCGTTGATTTCATCAGCAGCCCGATCAATTCGGTGCTGCTCATCCTTCTGATCATCGCCACCTTCTATCACGGGCAACTCGGCCTGACAGTGGTGATCGAGGACTATATCCACACACGCTGGCTCGAAGTGAGCCTGATCATCGCGGTCAAGGGCGCGGCCATTTTCCTTGGCGTCGCCTCGGTCTACGCCGTGATCGCAATCGCATTGAATTAAGGGGTTAACGATGGCGACCAATGGCGCATACGAGATCATCGACCATGACTATGACGTTATTGTCGTGGGCGCAGGCGGTGCGGGACTGCGTGCCACATTCGGCATGGCGAACCAGGGCCTGAAGACGGCCTGCATCTCGAAAGTGTTTCCCACGCGCTCCCACACGGTGGCCGCACAGGGCGGCATCTCGGCAGCGCTCGGCAATATGGGCGAGGATGACTGGCGCTGGCATATGTACGACACCGTCAAGGGGTCGGACTGGCTGGGCGACCAGGACGCCATCGAATATATGGTACGCGAGGCGATCCCCGCGATCATCGAGCTTGAGCATCAGGGCGTGCCGTTCAGCCGCACGGAAGCGGGCAAGATTTATCAGCGCCCCTTCGGCGGCATGACCACAAACTACGGTGAAGGCACTGCCCAGCGCACCTGCGCCGCCGCCGACCGCACCGGACACGCGATTCTGCACACGCTTTATCAGCAGTCGCTGCGCTACAATGCCGAGTTCTTCATCGAGTATTTCGCGCTCGACCTGATCATGGAAGACGGCAAATGCCGGGGCGTCATGGCCTGGAACCTGGCCGACGGCACGATGCACCGCTTCCGCGGGCACCTCGTATGCATGGCGACGGGCGGCTACGGCCGGGCTTACTTCTCCGCCACATCTGCCCACACCTGCACGGGCGACGGCAATGCGATGGTCGCGCGCGCTGGCCTGCCGCTGGAAGACATGGAGTTCGTCCAGTTCCACCCGACCGGCATCTACGGCGCGGGGGCCCTGATTACCGAGGGATCACGCGGCGAAGGCGGCTACCTCACCAACTCCGAAGGCGAACGGTTCATGGAACGCTATGCGCCGTCGGCCAAGGATCTGGCCAGCCGCGACGTGGTGAGCCGTTCGATGACCATCGAGATGCGCGAAGGCCGCGGCGTCGGCGCCGAGAAGGACCACATCCATCTCCATCTCGAACATCTGGACCCGGCCGTGCTGGCCCAACGCTTGCCTGGCATTTCCGAAACGGCGCGCATCTTCGCCGGCGTCGACGTCACCAAGGAGCCGATCCCGGTCCTGCCGACCTGCCATTACAATATGGGTGGCATCCCGACCACGTATAAGGGCGAGGTCCGGACCTGGACCGCGGACGATCCCGAGGCGGTCACGCCGGGCCTGATGGCTATCGGCGAATCGGCCAGCGTTTCGGTCCATGGCGCCAATCGCCTGGGTTCGAACTCACTGCTCGACCTCGTGGTCTTTGGCCGGGCGGCGGCGCTGCGCGCGGCCGAACTGGTAACCCCGGGCGCACCCCATGAGCCACTCAAGGCGGATGCGGGTGACGACGCCCTCGCGCGCTTCGACAAGCTGCGCCACTCCAGCGGCGGCACGCCGACCGCGAAACTGCGCGACGCGATGCAGCGCACGATGCAGAACAACTGCGCCGTGTTCCGCACCGGCGAGGTCCTGCAGGAAGGCGTGGATAAGCTCGATGAATTGTGGGGCGCACGCGACGATCTCAGCGTGTCCGATAGATCGCTGATCTGGAACTCCGACCTGGTGGAAACGCTCGAACTCGAGAATCTGATGATCCAGTCGGCCATCACGATGAACGGCGCAAAAGCGCGCGAAGAAAGCCGGGGCGCGCATGCACGCGAGGATTTCCCCGATCGCAACGACGACGAGTGGATGAAGCACACGCTGGCCTGGGTCGATGAGAAGGGCAAAGTCGATCTCAAATATCGCCCGGTGCACCTGCAACCCCTGTCCAACGAAGTCGAAAGCTTCCCGCCGAAGGTGCGGTCCTACTAGGCCGATCCAGGCGACGAGGAGAAATTTAGATATGGCTGAATTTACGCTGCCGAAGAATTCCAAAGTGACCGAAGGCAAGGAATGGCCGAAGCCCGATGGCGCGACCAACACCAAGGCCTTCAAGATCTATCGCTGGTCCCCGGACAGCGGCGATAATCCGCGGGTCGACACCTATCATCTCGACCTCGACAATTGCGGGCCGATGGTCCTCGACGCACTCATCAAGATCAAGAATGAGGTCGACCCGACCCTGACATTCCGGCGGTCGTGCCGCGAGGGTGTATGCGGCTCCTGCGCGATGAACATCGACGGCACCAACACCCTGGCCTGCACCAAATACATTGCCGATGCGAAGAAGGACGTGCGGATCTATCCGCTGCCCCATCAGTCGGTGATCAAGGACCTGGTGCCCGACCAGACCCATTTCTTCGCGCAATACCGGCAGATCGAGCCCTGGCTCAAGACCGACAGCCAGCCCCCCGAGCGCGAGCGTCTGCAGAGCCCCGAGGACCGGGCCAAGATCGACGGCATGTGGGAATGCGTCCTGTGCGCCTGCTGCTCGACATCCTGCCCGAGCTATTGGTGGAACGAAGACCGATATCTCGGCCCGGCCATCCTGCTGCAGGCCTACCGCTGGCTCGCCGAC